>CAYPES010000093.1:0-4660 GCA_964409925.1 uncultured Clostridium sp.
TCATGTGACGACACGATATTTCGGCTCATTTTATAAAAATATCATTTATAAGTTTCAATATAATACTGCAAAGGTAACAAAAAATTAATAAAAATCAATATTACTCTATACAAAAATAGATTTTAATTATATAATGTAAAAAGTAAAACTGGCAAAAATAGTAATTGCTATATGCCAATGTAAATATTAACCGGCAAGAGCCTGGAGAGGAATGGTAATAATTATGAACTTAAAAAAAGTGTTGGCAGGATTGGAAGGAATTAAAGCAAGAGGAGAGATTGACAGAGAAATAACAACTATTGAGAAAGATTCTAGAAAAGTAATTGAGGGGAGTATGTTTTTTGCAATAAAAGGATTTGATACAGATGGGACTCAGTATATTTCTAGTGCTATAGAAAAAGGAGCAAAGGTAATCGTAGTTGATGAAAATACAGATATTAGAGCAATTAATTTACCAGCAGATGTAACATTGATAGTAGTACCAAATGCGAGATATGCAATGGCTATATGCGCATGTAACTTTTATGATAATCCATCAAGAAAATTTAAATTAATTGGTATTACAGGAACAAAAGGTAAAACAACAACAACATATATGATAAAAGAAATATTAGAAAAACAAGGTATAAAAACAGGATTAGTTGGAACTATTGCTATTTATAGTGGAGATAAAAAAATAATGGATAGCGATAGAACAACACCAGAAAGTATAGAACTTCAACAATATTTTGCACAAATGGTTGATGATGGTTGTAAAGCAGTAGTTATAGAAGTATCTTCGCAAAGTTTAAAATTAGATAGGGTAGCAGGATGCAATTTTGATATAGCTGTATTTACAAACTTCTCAGAGGATCACATTAGTCCAAAAGAACACCAAAATATGCAAGACTATTTTGAATCAAAATTGAAATTGTTTAAAATGTGCAAATGTGGATTTGTAAATGTTGATGATTTACAAGTCTGCAAGGTACCAAAACTAATGCCGGAATGTGATATAAAGACATATGGAATAGATAATAATTGCAACTTACTTGCAAAGGATATAACAATCACTAACTCATATGTAGATTTTAAAGTAAAAATAGGCGAGAAAAATGAGAGAGTAAAAGTAGGAATTCCGGGCAGGTTTAGTGTATATAATAGCTTAGCAGCAATATGCGTAGCAACAAAATTAGGATGCTCTGCAGAGAATATTAAAGATGCACTATTAGAAGTACGTGTGCCAGGAAGATCGGAACTTGTAAACAATAGTAAAGAACTTACTATTATGATTGACTATGCTCATTCACCAGAGAGTTTAGAGAATATCTTAAATGCAGTAAAATCATATACAAGAGGAAGAGTGATCTCTGTATTTGGATGTGGAGGAGACAGAGATACAAGCAAAAGACCAATAATGGGAGAAATATCAGGCAAAATAGCAGACTTTTCAATAATTACATCTGATAACCCAAGAACAGAGGACCCTCAATCAATTGTTGATGAAATTGAAGTTGGAATAAAAAAGACAAAGGGAAAATATGTATGTATAGTAGATAGAATAGAAGCAATAAAATATGCAATAAACATGGCAGGCAAAAAAGACATAATTGTTTTAGCCGGAAAGGGCCATGAACCATATCAAGAAATAAATGGAGTAAAGCATCCATTTGACGAAAGAATAATAGTAAACCAAATAATCAAAGGAGAAATTTAACATGGTATATCAAATAAAGATATTAATGCTAGCTTTTGCTGTAGCATTTGTAATATATATGATAGTGATCCCGATTTTAAGAAGAAAAAAAATAGGACAAAATGAAAGAGACGATGGTCCAAAATCGCATTTAAAAAAACAAGGAACACCAACTATGGGTGGAATTGTAATGATAATTGCAATATTAATAATGGGAGGAGTAATATATTTTAAATACTCAAGATCGACTGATGCGGGGGAACAAGCTGTTGCAAAAAATATGTTACCATTACTACTAGTAACAGTTGGTTTTGGAATGGTAGGATTTATTGATGACTTTAAAAAGTTGATCTTAAACAATACAGAGGGCTTAAAACCAAGATATAAAATGCTAGGTCTACTAGTTATTGCAACGATTTTTACAGTATACTTAACCAATATAATGCACATAGGAACAGACATAATAATACCTTTTGCAAAAACATCAATAACATTACCTATATGGATTTTCATTCCGTTTACAATATTGGTAATGCTTGCAACGACAAATGCGATTAATTTAACAGATGGAATAGATGGTTTAAACACATCTGTAACCACAATTATTTTAACTTGTCTAACAGTTATAGGAATAATTCTTGGAGTTAAAGAAATAGTTGTTTTGGGAGTAAGTTTAATAGGAATATGCTTGGCGTTTTTATTATTTAATTTACATCCAGCAAAAATATTCATGGGAGATACAGGTTCTTTATTTTTAGGAGGAGCTGTATCTGTAATGGCAATATATCTAAAAATGCCGATATTATTAATTCTAATTGCTATAGTACCAGTATTAGAAACGTTATCTGATATTATACAAGTATTGCACTACAAAAGAACTGGAAAAAGAGTGTTTAAAATGGCTCCATTACATCATCACTTTGAATTATGTGGATGGCACGAAAATACGATTGTTTCAGTATTTAGCATAATTACATTAATAGCATGTATGGTAGGCCTTATTGCAATATAATATTGTTAATATGAAAGGAAGAACTGATGAAGAATAATACTAAGACAAAGAAAGTAAAAAGATTTTCTAAATTCTTGAATAATAAAATGGATTACATACTGTTTGTTACAGTATTAATACTCTTGTCTTTAGGAGTTGTTATGGTACTTTCTGCAAGTGCACCTTCAGCATTATCAGAAACAGGAAAGAGTTATACTTACTTTATAAAACAGTTCGCATTTGCAATAATAGGAATTATTATAATGCTTTTTATATCAAAAATAGATTATAGATTTTACAAAAAATATTATTGGCTAGTATATGCCGTATCTGTATTGGTATTATTACTTGTATTAATACCGGGATTAGGGAAAAGCGTAAATGGTGCAACAAGATGGATAAAAATACCAGGCTTGCGGACAATTCCAACCATCTGAAATTACTAAAATCGGGTTGATAATTTTTTATGCGGGATATTTATCAGACCATAAAGGAGAGCTAAAAGACTTTTGGAAGGGTTTTTTTAAACCACTGTTATTTTTAGCTCCTCCAATAGCAATATTATATTTTATACAAAACCACTTAAGTGTATCTTTAGTAATTGGAATAGTAACTTGTGTAATGATGCTTATGGCTGGATGTAGAATATTACATTTCTTCTTCGCTGGAATAGTGGTAGTCGCAGGTGTAGCACTACTAACAATAAAGGAACTACTTAAAGGAGAAGCAGGTGCTTCAGAATCTTTTAGAATGGACAGAATAAAAACCTTCTTTGATCCATGGGCAGATGCTACTGGAACTGGATATCAGATGGTTCAAAGTTTATATGCTATAGGATCAGGAGGACTATTTGGAGTTGGACTTGGAAACAGTAAGCAGAAATACTTATATATACCAGAACCACAAAATGATTTTATATTTGCAATTGTTGCAGAGGAATTAGGATTTATTGGGTGTGCCGCAATAATTGCCCTATTTGCAATATTTGTTTGGAGAGGAATAGTAATATCAATGAAAGCTCCAGACATGTTTGGTAGTCTTCTTTCTATAGGTATAACAACTTTAGTTGCGACGCAAACAATAATAAATATTGCAGTTGTAACAGCCTCAATACCAACAACAGGAATGGCGTTGCCGTTCTTTAGTTACCGGAGGAACAGCATTAGTAATATTACTAGCATCAGTTGGAATATTGCTTAATATATCTAGAGCAGGATCAAAAGTCTAAAATGAAGCCAAAAGACGTCTAAATGGCTTCTTTTACGAATAAATATTTTATAATTATACTTTTTTCAAAATGCGACACGTCATCCTAGCTCGGGCTCCTTCGGACCGCTCGAAGACGGATTTCCGGTCTTATTTTGAAAAAAGTATAAATTATAAAATTAATATGTTTTTTTGGATAGTGAAGCCATTTAGACGTCTTTTGGCTTCATTTTGAAAGGATACAATATGAGAGTTGTAGTCGCGGCAGCAGGAACAGGTGGACATATCAATCCTGGAATAGCCATTGCAAACAAGATAATGCAAAAAGAGCCAAATTCTAAAATTATATTTATAGGAACAGAAAGAGGTCTAGAAAATGATCTAGTTCCAAGAGCTGGCTATGAATTAAGAAAAATTGATGCTTATGGTATTAATAGAAAAATAAACTTGGATAATATTAAAAGACTCTATAAAACGATTAAATCAGTAGGCCAAGCTAAAAAAATCTTAAAAGGCTTTAAACCAGATGTAGTTATTGGAACTGGAGGGTATATTTGTGTTGCTGTAGGGCAAGCTGCTAGCAAACTAGATATACCAATTATTTTACATGAAAGCAATGCCTTCCCAGGAGTGGCGGTTAAGCTATTATCCAAAAAAGCAGAAAAGATTCTTGTAGGTTTTGAAGAAGCAAAAAAAAGATTACCTAAAGCAAAAGAAGTTGTTGTTACAGGCACACCTTCAAAAATAAACGAAACACGACTTAGTGAAATGCAAAAACAAGAGTTAAA
>CAYPES010000094.1:0-4649 GCA_964409925.1 uncultured Clostridium sp.
CCACTTTCATTATTTCTGATAAGTTATCAACATTATCTATAGCAACAGTGTCTTTAGCATATACTTTAGTAGTTCCATTACCAATCAGTGAATTTATATTAACTTTTTCAGTTAATAACTGCATATCCGTTCTATCTTCTATTGCATCTATATATTCAACGTTTTCGTTTGAATATGCAGTTAATGTTAGTTGTACATTGGCTTTTAAGCTAACTTTTCTACCATTAAGTATTCTGCATTCTATATTTGTTAATGTTGCTCTACATTCTAATTGCATATTACATTTTACTTCTTTCATGTCTATAGTTTTAGAAAAATCTATGCTTGTATTTATAGCTCTCATGCTCGACTTTTCATCATCTGCAATATAAATAACATAAGCATTTATGCTTCCATCTAATTTGACTTTTCCATCTTGAATCTCTTTTTTGTACATACATACATTTCCATTCGCTGATACAATACTTAAAACATCTGGCTTTACATCTGGTACTATCTCATCACCTTCAACTGTTATTTTCTCATTTTTCTGTTCTACTATTTGATTTATACATAAATTATTTTTTGATAATTTTATAGCCATCTCTTTACCTCCTATCGTTATTAATTCATGTATATTATGGAAGAAAAAAAAAATTCCTAAAATTAGGAATTTTTTTAATTTTATCGTATATTGTATTCTTTTCTCTTTTTCTTAACTTCAACTTCTGGTGGTATTATAGGGCAAAATGCTTGTCCATCAAACACTTGAAGTTCCACAGTTCTTGTTAGTATGTCTGTGTAACTGTATGTTACATTTCTTTGGTTTTCATCGTACTTAACTATAAAGAAACTTGGATATACATTTTCTAATGTTGCTTCCTTTTCAAATGGCCTGTTCCTTCCTAGAGATCCTTTAACAATTATCTTTTGTCCAACCTTTTCACTAATACCTGTCTTTAGATTTGTAATGTCATTTGGATAAATCATGATATGTCACCACTCCTTTAAGATGTGCTTATTATACCATTTTTTACAAAATAAGTCAAAATGTGCCAACGGGTTCAAATTGGCTGTAATTGGCTATTTTAGTATGTTTCAGCAATTTTTAAAGCTTTTATTACAATTATATTACATTTTTAATTTCACATGAATTACCTGTGCTCGATATGGCCGAGAATTTTAATATTGAATTGATAAAAACATACTTTGCAATCTCAGACAGAGTATTGATTATTTCAACATATAAAAATAGATATGCCACTATTAGCATATCTATTAGTTATTATATTCTTTTCGTATTTCTCACTATGGAGCTGTTGGAGCTACTGCTGTGAAGCCTAAGTCAAAGTTGATGCTTGATCCAGATGCACCGTTTTCGCAGTCAACATCTTGTCCTTCAACCCACATATAAACTCTTATCTTTGTTACACCAGCTGCTAATTGCATAAACTGTAGACTTGCTTTGTTATCAGCTAATGTTTTAAATTTAGGAGTTATAGCTGCAAAATAAGTATCGCTTGGGTTTGCTGTTGTTACTTGTTTCATTGGTATTGAATTATCTGCAGGTATCGCAGCTTTGATTCCATAGTATGGTATTAAAGAACCTCCATTTTGAGCTGTAGTTACTTGATAGTAGTCACGAGCTGCTGCAACACCTAATGCTGTATGCACATCATAGTTTGGTTCCCAGATATCAGCTGTTCCTGTAGCTAGCGATAATTTTCTCATATCTGCAGGAGCTTGATCACCGGCAAGATGTCCTTCAGTTACGAATGCAACACGTGCAGCATTTTTTAACCCCTTATCATCACCTTCAAATGTTACATTTGATGTTTTTGTCATATACACTGTTGTAGGTTGGTCAACTCTTAAGAACAAATCAAATGCTATATACTTTCCATTTGTTCCTGATACATCTGTTTGCTTAGTTGCTGATAGAAAGTATTCACCGCCTTTAGATTCATCTGCTGCAACAACACCATAGAACATTTCCATCTTTCCATCTTTTACAACTCCAGCACTTGATACTGGCTCTAAATCTGTCTCAGGTAACTGATTTATTATGTCTGTAGTGTAAGTTTCTGCAGCTGTTTTTAAATCTGTTTTCTCTAATACAGTTTTCCAGTTTTGTGCATCTGCTGAAATTTGTAAACCATTAGATGCCTTTACATTTACTTGCAATGTACTTACAGTAACTGTTTGGTTAGCTGTAAACCATGCATAAGATGATGTGATTAGTAATAATGCCATTAATAGTAGTAGCAATATTGCTGATTTTAAACTTGTTTTCTTTTGCTTTCTTTTACTCATTATATTATCCTCTCTCTCCTTTTTTTTTATATATCTCTATATAATATAAAGATACCATAGGTTGGTAGGCAAGTCAATATATGTCTCTTATTTGTAATTCAAATGTAACTTTTGTAATATTTTGAAATAAATTTGTATATTTTGTAATATTTATTACTCTTGTTTAATATGCTCTTCTGTTATGTCCATATGCATTTTCATCATTCCGCCAATTAATGCATCTACGCAATCTGGGTCGTCTCCTTCAATCCATATTACCACTGTAAATCTATCTATGTCGCCAGATTTAAAATCTGTTCTTTGTTTTTCCAAAACCGTTAAATTATCTTTAAATGCAATGGTATCCCTTTCAGGTTGCCCTGTATATTCGTTTGCTTTTGCATATACTTCTTTTTCACCATTTCTAAATATCATCACTCGTATGGCTCTATCTACATTTTTTACAACATCATCAACTAATATTGTGTACCAGTAATTAATTGTATCTGCTCCCTTATTCTCCAAATAGAAAGTGTATGCAATATAATTTTCACCATTGTGAGTTCCCTCTCCCTGTGAATCAATATCAGCTGGTAACCAATTTATAGATATATTGTCTACAAATTCTAACTGGTCTACTTTTAAAATTTTCTTTTCGTCTTTTTCAGCTAGTTTTTCATACATTACAAGTCCACTTTTCCTTGCAAGGTCATCATTTAAAGCAACTGTAAAAGCTCCTCCTTCATAAAATAACCTTAGTAAAAAGTATATTATCATTAAAAATAAGGCTATAATTAAAATTCCAATTTTAATTATCCTTATATTTTTTTCTCTTCTTTTTAACTTTTCTGAATCAAGTTCAACTCTGCCTTTATCCTGCTGAGAAAGTATTTTACTTTTCTCAACAATTTTTTTAACTTGCTCATTTTCCTCTTCATTTTTATCCTTTTTCTTAAACATTTAACACTTCTCCTCTTTAGCAAGACTATAAAAATAAAATATCATTCATTATTTTTCAAAAGTGCTTATACATAATTATATTATATAAGAGTAGTGTCGCGCAGCGAACAAACGAAAGCTTTAGCTTGAGTGCGATTGAAGCAACTTTCATATTATTGAATTAAAAATTGAAAGTTGCGACAGCAAAGACACAATCGATTATATAATATAATTATGTCTAAGCACTTTTGTTAATAGTAATTGCGCAACATTTTTATAAATTATTGATTTCATTTTTATTTTATAGTACAATTATTATAATATATTTAATTATAATAAATCAAGATTTTAATGAGGTAAACATATGAAAATTTCGAAAAAATTTATTTTAGTAATTATTACTTGTGTTTTGTTAGTATTGCTTACATTTTTAATATCGCAAGTATATGCAAAGTACATTACTTCCGTTGCTGGAAATGCATCCATTGCAATATCCAGATGGAATATTAAAGTTAATGATTTATCCATAAAAAATAATGATGATATTTCTGCAAAAATTACGCCTGTCTTTCCAGGTAACGATAATATTGCAGCTAACATTATAGCTCCCACGGCGGAAGGCTATTTTGACTTAGTATTTGATTTTTCTGATGTTGATGTTTCTTTTAAATACGACATTAACGTTACAGCAGATGCTACCAGTGCAGTATCAGACTTGGTTACAACAGGATATTCAATCGATGGTGGAACTAAAGTTGATTTTGCAGATTTTAATACCCCAATAAGCGATACTATTCATTTAGCAGATAATATAAACTCAAGAACAATTCGAGTATATGTTATGTGGAACGATGATCCAGATAGTGCTACCATGAATAACATTGATGATACAGCATCTACTTTAAAATCTGATAGCTCAGCAGTTTTAAAAGTATCTGTTGCACTAACTCAAGTAGCACAATAATCTTAATTACAGAATTGATAAAGAGGTTGGAACCTAATTTTATAATATATAAGAATAGCCTTGTTGTCGCAACTTTCAATTTTAAATTTAATAAATATGAAAGTTGCTTCAATCGCACTCAAGCTAAAGCTTTCGTTTGGTCGCTACGCGGCATAATTCTTATATATTATAAAATTAGGTTCCAACCTCTTTAGATTACACTTCACTATATAAAAATTTAAATATAGTAAAAATAATTAATTATCTTTTCAATTTTATTTATTTTTTCTGTTCAGCTATTAGGAATAACGATAAATGTAAGCTACTTTCGTCTGGATGTTCTTTACTAAATGTGTAAGCTTTTTCTCCCCAAAGAGTGTCTGTCTCATCATCTCCGGATTCATATGGCCATTCTACAGTAATTGTAAATGTACCTTCTCCATCTGCTTGTGCAAGTTGGGAAGTATCTACAGTTACATTTATTTTAAATGGATAG
>CAYPES010000095.1:0-2463 GCA_964409925.1 uncultured Clostridium sp.
CTGGTGAAAAAGTAGAATAATAACATTCTATACCGTCTAACTCATAGTTTTGTACTAAATCTTCAACCATCTTTCTCGTATTTTCAATCTTATATATGTATGGATGTGCTAAAAATGCGATTCCATTTACATTATGAATTCTTTTTAGAAGATTCCCTACTTTTATAAAGTCTTTTTCTTCATCTATGTAAAAAATACTATTTCTGTTACATTGTGCTGCTCTATAAAAATTAGGATTCATATCTATATGGTTTTTTTCTAGAATTATCTCATTTTCAGGATACTTAGAAATTTCATCTTGGAATACTTGTGAAGCATATGCCATTACTTTATCATCAATTCGTAAATCATTATTAAATTTAAGCCCTATCTTTCTTCCAACTTCTTTTAAATGTTGTAAGTATCTATTTTGTATATGATAAATATTATTCTCTTTACTGTATTCTTTAAATTTATCAGTGTCTATACCATACCCTAATATTTCAATGGGTAACTTATATTCTTCAAAATAGCATTTAAATTCACATCCAGGAATAATTTTTCCAGAAAAATATTGTTTTACATCAAAAGTAGATAATTCTTCATAAGCCTCTACCTTATCATGGTCTGTAATAGAAATCACTTCTAAATTTTTATTTTGGGCCTCTTGAAGAATTTCCTTTACTGTATAGCTTCCATCAGAATATGTGCTATGAATATGTAAATCTACCATTATACATCCTCTTCTACAGTTAATTTTGCATAATATTCAGGATTAAAATTTGTATCGTATTCAACATCTCCAAAAATTTCTGGCATTTGCTCTTTAAATAATAGCAATAATGGAATTAGAACTTGTCTAATTGCTGGATGAACATGATTTGTTGTTCTTAAACTTAAAATATGTTTCCATTCTCTAATATTAGCTGTCATTGTATATTCTGCAGCTGTTGAATGAGGTAGAACTTCTCTACACATATCAGTAGTAGCTCCTAATTCCTTCATTTTCATATAATGTTTTTCCATATCCTCCATTGCGCTTTTCCATGCTTCATATACATTTTTATCTTCAATATATACAGGATTTATAACGGCAATTTCATTTCCATATTTATCTTTATCATAGCTACAATATCTTGTTGATTCAATAGAAAAACTTGCAAATCTGTGTCTTGTTAAATCTTTATATGAACCTATATCACTATAAATTTTAACTGTAACTTTCTCATGTTCTAATACTGATTCATGTCCTCTATTAAGGCAGTTCTTTAATAGGTTTTTATAGCTTTCTTCACTTATGCTTCCTTCAGAACGATAACAAGTTCTGCATGCTCTTTCGATTCTTTTCATAATTTTTACGCCATCAAAATTTTCTACTTTAATCCATGGTTCTACTAGTCTCATTTTTAATTACCCTCCAAAATTAATTTTATTTAATATATCAAAACGGCTTTTATTTTTCAACTATTTATATATAATTTAATTAATAAATATTTGCAGTCTTAATTTGCTATTTCATGTAAAAACCAGTTATGTAAAAAGCTCCTATTAGATTGTAGGAGCTTCGTTTTATAGTTCGACTATTTTTTCCCATGGTAAATCATCTTTTCCAAAATGCCCATAATTTGTTGTTTTTTTGTATATTGGTTCTTTTAGATGTAGATATTTTATTATTCCGTCCGGTGTTAAGTCAAATTTATTTTTTATTAATTCTACTAATTCTTCTTCTGACTTTTCACTTGTTCCAAATGTATCTACACATATTGAAAGTGTGTCTTTCATTCCTATGGCATAAGCTACTTGTATTTCACATTTTCTTGCATATCCATTTGCAACTAGGTTTTTAGCAATATGTCTTAGCATATATGCAGCTGATCTATCTACTTTGCTTGCATCTTTTCCAGAAAATGCTCCTCCCCCATGTTTTGCATATCCACCATAAGTATCTACTATTATTTTTCTGCCAGTTAAACCAGTATCTCCTAAAGGTCCGCCTATTACAAATCTTCCTGTTGGGTTTACATATATTTTTGTCTTTTCATCCATCATATTGGCTGGCACTACTGCTTTTATAACATTCTCTATAACATCATTTCTTACTTGTTCTAAAGTTGCTGTTTCCAAATGTTGAGTAGAAACTAGTATGGTTTCAACTCTTTTGGGTTTGTCATCTTCATACTCTACAGTTACTTGTGTTTTTCCGTCTGGTCTTAGATATGGAACTATTCCTTCTTTTCTAACTTGA
Organism: uncultured Clostridium sp.; assembly: GCA_964409925.1. Taxonomy (GTDB): domain Bacteria; phylum Bacillota; class Clostridia; order TANB77; family CAG-508; genus CAG-245. The sequence continues at coordinate 2,225 of CAYPES010000095.1, forward strand.
GTTAATCTCTTTGCTAGTTTATGTGCCATATCTATTGCATACGGCATATAGTTTGGCGTTTCATCACATGCATATCCAAACATTATTCCTTGATCTCCGGCTCCCCCAACATCTACTCCAAGGGCTATATCTGGACTTTGCTTTGTTATATCTGCATTTATTTTGCAGGTTCTGTAATCAATGTCTGTTTTTTCATTATCATAGCCTATTTCTTTTAGCTTCTCTCTTACAATTTCTTC
>CAYPES010000095.1:2473-4629 GCA_964409925.1 uncultured Clostridium sp.
ATTTTAATTTTTGCAGTAGATGTTATTTGTCCTGCAATTGTGATTGTGTTACTTGATGCAAATGTTTCTATTGCAACCCTAGAATTAGGATCTTGTTTTAGGCATTCGTCCAATATTGTATCAGATATATTATCACATATTTTATCTGGATGCCCTTCTGTAACACTTTCTGATGTAAAGTAATAATTTTTCATTTTTTTCCTCTTTCTTGTGGCATTTATATTTTTATTTCACTATTATACTATAGTGTTACTATTTTTTCTACATTGTTTAATTAATTTAGGCATAGACATTAGTTTTACAAATTATATTTTACTTTTACAATTCACCATAAAATAATTAGTCCTTAAGCCTAATTAATTTATTTATATTCATTTTTCCAGCTCTTGTAACCATATCATATCCATATTTTTCTTTTAGCTCATCTATTACATTATCAACTTTCTTCTGTTTTTCTTTGTCTAAATTATTATCTGAGAATAAAGACATTTGCATTTCTTCACTATCTATTAAATTGTCCACTCTTACCCCCAATAATCGTATCTGCTTATTTGATAGTGAATTATACAATTTATCTAATAGCTCTTTTGCTTCTTTGTATATATATTTTGTACTATCTGTTCCAGATGATAACTTTCTTTGATGTGAATAGACATCAAATGTACTTGTTTTTATTTGCACGTTTACTACATTTGCTAACAGATTGTGTTTTCTAAGTCTGTATGATACTTGCTCACAAAGTGCTAATAGCACTTCATATAACTTTGCTATATCTGCAACATCTTGTGGCATTGTTATTGAGTTTCCTATTCCTTTTGGTTTTTCATCATTTACTTTAACAGGGCTATTATCTATGCCATTTGAATACTCCCATATGGTTTTTCCCAGCTTTCCAAAACGTTTTATTATGTCTTGCTCATCTCTATGCGCTAAATCTCCAATTGTTTTTATTCCTATTTTTTGCAACTTTGGAATTGTTTTTCTTCCCACCATAAGTAAATCTGATATTGGCAAAGGCCACATTTTGCTTTGAATTTCATTTTCATATAAGGTATGTATTTTATCTGGCTTTTCAAAATCGGATGCCATTTTTGCCAATAATTTATTGTGTGCTATACCAATATTTACTGTAAATCCCAGTTTTTCTTTTATCTCGGTGCTTATCTGTTTGGCTTTATCTTCAATTTTCTCGTTTTTTAATAAAAAACGAGTTAAGTCTAAAGAGCACTCATCTATTGAGAATTGCTCTATCTGGTCCGTATATTCCTTAAAAATCTCTATCATTTGATTTGAATATTTGCGATATACAGAAAAATCGCTTGCAAACACTTGAATTTTAGGGCATTTTTTTCTTGCCATATATAAAGGCTCTCCTGTTTTTATTCCGAACTGCTTAGCAATTGGACTTTTAGCTAAAACGATTCCCCTACGCTCAGCTTCATTTCCACCTATTACAGCTGGAATTGTTCTTATATCAATTTTCTCTCCATTTTTCAATTTTTCTACCGCCGTCCAAGATAAGAAAGCATTGTTAACATCAACGTGCAAAATAAAACGTTCCATAATAACCACCAAAGTTATTATAGAACGTTTGTTTCTATTTGTCAACTGCAAATTTAAAATACATTGCTTTTAACTTTTCCATGCGCTATTAGGAGGCTTTCGCCTTCTAATGCTGAAAATGAATTTATGTCATTTTCCACCTCTGTGGGTTCCAATTCTCTATTAGTTCTGGTTTCTCGCTACCAGGACCCAGGTCTACATAAATAAAGTGGGCCTAAAGGAAATGTCAACGTTAGCAGTGACCGAACTGTAGGTACGGCTCCCTGCTGGATTAGCTGCGTACGCGCTGTTGTAACTGCCTCCACGTACCGTGCAAGGAGAGCCCGAGTCAGAATAAAGCTCTGTTGTCCACTCATAGCAGTTTCCTCCCATATCGTATATATTACATACTGGTGTGGTTTGTCCTGTTGGTATCAAAACACTACTATTTTGTGATTTAGTTTGATCTGCTCCTGTTATATCTTTATATGAAAAATCTGGAACATTTTTATAGTTTCCCTCTTCTGAACTATTTCCGTAATCGCTATTCGATTTTTGTATAAATGCTATTGCTGTATCCCATGCATAACTACTACATAATTTTGTTGTTGCAC
>CAYPES010000096.1:0-4626 GCA_964409925.1 uncultured Clostridium sp.
AGTATTCAGAATCAAATGAGTCATACTCAGATGATGAAGCAGATATAGAAAGTTATAAAATATATGTCAATTTATATTGTGAATCAGGATTAAGTAAAAATAAAAATTTAATAAAACAATCAATGAAAAGTGAAGGTTTTGGATTAGAGTACATAGCTCCAGCTTATAAAAGCAAAGAGTTAGCTACTATCCAACAAGCCTTCACTTTTTATTATGTAGAAAAAAATATATAAAGTGAGGTAAAAATTTATGGCTAATAGAGTTGTTGGTTTAAAAAACATTCATATTGCTAAGTTAAAAGCAAATGGAGAATACGAAGCACCAATAAAGTTAGTTGGAGCAAAATCAGTAAAAACTACTAATGAAAATAATGAAATAGCTTTCTACAGTGATGATATTATGGATTACTATGGAAATGCTTTAACTGCTATGTCAATCGAAGTTGAAATGGCATATTTAACACCTGAGATTGAAGCTTTACTTTGTGGTAAAGAAATTACTTCAAATGGTGCAATGGTTACTGGAGCTTCAGATGCACAAGCTACAGTTGCTTTCATGTATGAAATGAGTACATTAGATAAACCAGTAAGAAGATGCTTATATGAAGTTATCTTAACAAAATCTGAATCAGAAGCAACTACTAAAACAGATTCAGTTGAAGAGAAAACTATTAAGTTAACTGGTAAAGCTAAACCAAGAAGCGTAGATGGAAAGTTTGATATAGTAATGGATGCTAATCATATTCCTGATGGAACAGATGAACAATTTAATCAAGCATTTGATAAATTCTTTACTGGTGTACTATTACCTGATGGAACTTTTTCACCAGCACAGTAAATCTTAAAAAGAGCTACTCTTATAGGGTAGTTCTTCATTTTTTTAATTTGAATAATTAGATAAAGGAGATATAAGAAGTATGTCAAGTTTTAACTTAAATAAAGTAGTTCTAGAATTAGAAATAGGTACAGAAAATTATATAGCAACAGTGGATGTAAAAACAGTTGCACATTATAAGAAAGATAATAAATCTTCATTCTTACAAGACATTCAAAAAGTAGGAGAAATGGATGAAGAAGTTATTATAAAGCTATTAGGTTCTATTGTTAGAAAGTCAGAAAAGAGTGCTCCAGTGGGTGTTAAATTCTTTGAACAATACAATCCATTAGCAGTAGTTGAACAGTTTACTCCAGTTTTAGTTGAAGTCTTAGGTTTAAATATGCCTGAAGCTACTAATGAAGCTGAAAAAAAGTAGATAGTTCTAGCCAAGAAGATATTGATTTAGATTATTTATATTACATTGCTACAACTATGCTAGGGTGGACAGAAGAACAATTTTTTAGTTCCACTATAAAGCATATTATGAAGCAGATTAATATTCATATGAAAATTAATAATCCTGATGCTAGAGATAAAGTTGAAAATAAAGAAACAAATAGTAAGGGTAAGGTTGAAAATAGGCAAGTCTTTACTGTTTTAGATTAAGTATAGAGAAAGGGAAAAAGGTTTCTTGATTGAAGCTTTTTTCCCTTATTTTTTTATTTTTAAGAAAGGAGATATAAAATTATGGCTAGTCGTGAACTTCAAGTTAGAATAGGTGTAAATGTAGGTTCTGCAGAAAGTCAATTAAAAGCTTTGAATGTTAATATCAAAAATACTAAGAGTGAGTTTGATAAAGCTGGTGCTGGAATAAAAGACTTTGAGAAAACTACTGAAGGAGCTAAGGCTAAAATAGCTTCATTAGGAGAACAACTAAAGACCTATTCTCAAATAACACAAGTAATCAAGAAGCAGATAAAAGAAGCAGAAGAAACACTAAAGAAAAGTAATGAAGCCTATGAAAATCAAAAGCAAAAAGTAGCTGAGTTAAAATCTGAACTAGAAAAAGCTAAAGATACTTATGGAGAAAATTCTAAAGAAGTAAAAGCTTTATCAAAGGAATTGAAGGAAGCAGAGAAGAGCCTACAAGCCAAAGAAAAAGCAGTGATTTCAGCAGATAATAAGTTAGTGAATTTGGGTACTCAACTTAATAAAACTGAAGCTGAGATTAAGTCTATGGAATCAGAAATCAAAAGATTAAACAATGAACTAGATAACATAGATAGTAATAATGTAGATGAACTAGGTGATAGTTTTAGAGAAGCCAGTGAAGATGCTACTGCTTTTGGTGCTCACATGAGTGAGATAGGGCAAGGAGTAAGAGAGGTAGGAGAATCTATTAAAGAAACTGGTAAAGAAGTATTGAATACAATAGGAGAACTAGTTAAAAGTGGTTCTGAGTATTCTGCTGAAGTAGCTGGTACAGATTTCTTATTGAAGAACTTAGATTCAACTACTCAAGAGTTGATAAGCAGTAGTAGTGAGTTAGCTTCTAGTATAGGTTTAACTAATAAACAATATAAAGATAGTGCTACTACAATAGCTACATACTATAAGAACATGGGTATGACCACAGAACAAACTAATGATTTAACAAGTGAAACAATGTCATTAGTTGCAGACTTGGCGGCGATTACAGATATGCCATTTGATGATGCAATGGACAGATTCAAAAGTGGACTTATGGGGAACTATGAAGCATTAGATGCTTTCGGAATCAACATATCGGCTAACTTATTATCAAATAGTGAATTTGTTAAGAGTCTAGGACAAAGTTGGAATAGCTTAGATGATAACACTAAAATGTTAGCAGTGTATAATGAGATAGTTAGACAATCATCAAGTGCAACTGGATTGGCATCTCAAGAAGCTCAAGAGTTTGGTATGCAAAGTAAGCTATTATCTCAAAGAGTTGAAGAGTTAAAGGGAAAAATAGGAGAAAAACTATTACCAGTTCTTCAGCCATTCTTACAGAAAATAAATGAGGTTGTTCAAGTTATTTCAAAGTGGGTTGAAGATAATCCTGAACTTACTAAAACAATACTAACAATAGCAACTGTAATAGGTACAGTTTTAGCAGTTGTAGGAACTCTAACAGTAGGATTAGGTTCTATGATTATTATGTGGGGAGCAATATCTACTGCATTAGCAACTGCTAGTATTCCATTCCTCGCAATAGCTGGAGTTATAGCTGGAGTAGTTGCTGGTATAATTTTATTAGTTGGTGCAGTTAATGCGAATTTCGAAGGTATTAAAGAAGCATTTGCTAATCTTAAGTCAGCTTTTGATGAAAATATGCAACCACTTGAAGAAGGATTTTCTTCAATATGGACTACAATGCAATCTATATATGATACAGTTATTCAGCCTTTATTTACTCATATAGGTGAACTTATAGAAGTGGTAGTAAACTTTATAGCTCAATGTATGCCTGGTATTTCAACTGCATTTCAAATAGTGTGTGATTTATTGAAAACCATTTGGGATTCAGTAGGAGCACCAGTATTTGGATTTGTTGTTGAAGTTGTAGGAATGGTAGTTGAATGGTTTAAGGATTCACTAAAACATTATTGGGAAAATGTAGGTAAACCATTATGGGATATTATCAAAGTAATCATAGAAGGTATAATTGATGCACTAAGACCTATTATTAAAAGTTTACTAGAAACTTGTGGAACTGTTTTTGAAGGAATCAAAAGTGTATGGGATAACATATTGAAGCCAGTATGGGATGCTTTAAGTAGTGTTATTGGTGGAGTAATTGAAAAAGTATTACCTTATATGGATGATTTCAAGGAAGCAGTAACAAAGGCTATGGAATGGGTATTAAGTCCTATCCAATGGGTTATTGATAAGTTCAATGACTTATTTGGATTAATAGGAAAGGTTGCTGATGGTGTAGGAGGATTTATAAGTAAATTCAATCCATTTAAAAGTAAAAGTTTAGACCTAGGAGTTAATCTAGATACTTCAGGAGTTCAAGAGTTCAACAGTATTGCTTTAAGTGGGCAATATTATAATGCTAGAACTCCAAGAGCTGAGATGGTAAATGACTTTATAAGAAATGGAAGTAGTAGTGAAGATTCTTCTACAAATGAACTACTTAAGTCTATGAATAAGCAAAATACTATTTTAACTAAAATGTTAGAAGCTCTATTAGCTGAAAGAGAAACAGTTGTAGAAAATACAATTCACTTAGATGGTAGAAGCATAGCAAAAGGTACTGCGAAATTCATTGAAAAAGAAATTAGTAATTTAAATAAGAGAGCTAATAGGATAAGTGGATTGGCGTATTAATCATTGAGGGATATATGACTAAAATGTTATATATCCCTTATTTTTTAGAAATATGCTATAATGAAAATGGAACAAAAAGGGGGATATTTAGATGAAATTGGTATTTGCAAGTAATGAACTGATTAATATTTTCAATAGAAATATGAAATTTGTAATTCTTCAGAAAGCATTATTAGAAATTAAAAATGTATTAATAAAAGAAAAAATATATAGAAAAATAAATGCCTTGAATACTGTATATAATATGAGGGAGGTGTTGAGGTATCTTTTCCTATTTAGATACCGAGTTATTCTAATAATAGTATTTGTAGAGACTTTCTTTTTCTTTTTGATTTGCATTGGTAATATTTTTGAAATTTTTGACTTATTTTCAAATATAATAGTTATACATATATACATACATATATATATACATTTTAATTTCATGATAAATTTAATTAGAGGTCTCCTAAC
>CAYPES010000097.1:0-4574 GCA_964409925.1 uncultured Clostridium sp.
GTTCGTATCCCGCAGCCGCGGTGATGGTCGCCGTTCTGCCGTCCGCGCTGAGATCTGCCTTACCGGAGCCGATGATGGTGATCTCCGGCTTCTGTACTTTCGAAACATGGCTGCCGCCGGAGGATGCTACGTAATACGGAGTCAGACTTCCTGTCAGCGTATTATAGTTTGCAGTATCCGCAGGAGTGAAAAGCCATTTGTACTCTTTGTTCTTTTCGACTGCGGTTGTATCTGCAAACGCAGTTCCGCTGTTATTCACCCATTGCAACTGATAACCTATCGCATCCGGTTTCAGTGTACCGATTGTAAGCGCTGCGTCTGCAAGGGTCTTGCCAGCTGCAGTAATCTTCGTGTATGAAGGTGCGCCGGTAGGGGTGGCCTTGTTGATAGTGTACGCCTGTGTAAACACTGCAGGAAGCTTATAGTTCGCGCTTGCCGTTCCTGTTAAGGATGCTGTTGCTGTATAATCGCCTGCGTTAGTCTTATCACCGTCAGCAACAGTTAAGGAAACATCATCCGATCCGACTTTGTTTGTGATTGTTGCTGTTACAGTTTTGCCATCACCGTAAACACGTCCAGCAGCGTTTTCCCATTTAATCTCAACTTCACGCTGCGCAACATTGACGTTTCCGGTGAATACAGTCTGATTCGCGTAAGTTCCGTCCGTGCTGGTGAAAACGACTGTGTAGGTCTGGTTTCCGGCAGCAGGCATATTATCACCGCCAACAATGCTGAAAGTACCTGCGATAGGCGTTGCGCCCACCTTTGCTTCAAGGTTCTTCAAACTTACCAGTTCAGACCATTTCTTACCATAAGTTGTGTCCGTAGCCACATCAGCACCATTCGACGCGTCTGCCTTTGTAGATGTTCCCTGCAGATAGAATCCAAGATCCGTGACTTTTACATAAATCGTATCTGTAATACTCGCGCCTGCATAGTTTCCATTTCCTGTGAAGGTGTACTGGATGTCTGCGTCTGTATTCGCATCCGCTGTTTTCAAAGCATTTACCACGTCTTCCCAAGTACCGTTTGTAACTGAACCATAGCTGTATGTTATGGTTCCAGTTGCTTTTTCTGTACCAACGCCATCGATATCAACTTTCGGGAATTCTCCGGAACTCTTCAAAACATCGATTCTAGCTGAGGAAGTACCTTTTTCAGTGTTATCTGTGACGTTAGTATATGCTGTAATCTCAGCGTTGCTGATATCTGCAGTAGTGCTATTAATTTCGTAATTATCTTTCTTCGCGCCAGCTAAGGAAAGGTCTAAAGTAACTGTCTTTGTGCTGCTCACATTCGCATCCGCGTAAGCTCTCGGAACAGCTGTAATAGATATATCATCCATTCCTACTTTTCCAGTGAAAGAAATCGATCCACTTAATGTACCTACGTCCGTCGTCCCATCATATACTTTTGTAACAGACACTCCGGAAGTATTAATATTTGTTAATTCTTTCTTGCATACTGTCAGTTTCACAGACACAAATCTAATATCGTAATTGGAATTGCTTACGCCTTTTGGTGTAATCGTGTAATTATCTCCTACATCGCCATACTGCGTATAATCATAATCATAGGAAAGGCTTCCTGCCAGTGTGGATTCGCTTTCGCCTGATACAAATCCATCGTAGATTACGCCTGCATTTGCAGGGGCCTCACCATAGATGATAGTTTTTGGTTTTGCGGTGATTGTTAAATTCTTCTTTTCGATGGTGAACTGCTTTGTCACTTCGGTTACCGCATTGAAATTGCTTCCTTCTGCTGCGGATACGCCAATCCAGTATGTGCCCGCATTCTTAGGCGCTCCGCCGGCCAATTCGCTTCCTTTAGCGTTGTTGTTGTCAGCGTACCACTTCACGGTCACAGCACCATCACCGTTGTATGTGTAATTCAAGTCCTTGCCGGAACCGACTTCCACGGCAGAGCCGTCATAAACGATGGTACCGGGGTCAGCAATAGTGATTTCACCGTATGCTCGTAAAATATCAAAGTTAAAGAATCCGCCAGTGAACTGGTAGTTTCCGTTGGCCAGTGGCGCAAAGAAGATCTTTCCCTTGCCTACGTTGGTATTGTCCTCATACTTTGTGATCTTGTAGTCCTTATTCTCGTAGAGCGTATCGCCGTAAAAATCTGTCTTGATTGTTGGTTTCGGCTCGAGAGGCAAGCCAGTGTAGCGCTCCTCAAGTGCAATCATTATAGGTTTTCCAGCGGGAAGAACTACTTGAGTGACGGTAACTTGAACATCAATATTTTCCTTCGTGTTGTAAGCGCTACTGTCAGCAGGGACAAATTTAGCCTTATAGGTGTGAGGATTGTCCTTCACATCTCCAACATACTGTGCGTTGTTCATCCACTCCCAACTGCCTGGGGTATTGCCAGCGGGATTGGTTATACTAACATTCTGGAGCTTCTCCCCGAAGGTGGCGGTCACATTTGTAGGTGCTACGCAGGTAGGATCTTCTTTATCTAATACCTTAACAGGACTAGAAGCAATAGAAACCAATTCCTGATATTCATCAGTCTCCACAACCTTGGCGTAGAAGTAGAGAGTGTCGCCAACAGCTAAGTCATTAAAGGTTGTGCTGCCCTGCCAATTAGCGGGTGCGGTAGAAGCGGAATTGCTGTAGCCGTACTTCACAGTACCACCTGCGGAAGGTGTAACCGGATTCAGCTCCACTTTGCCGCCCGCATTGGTCTTTACCGTAGGCGCATCAATCGTGCCGGAGTAGGCAGGTTTCGTAGGGGTAATGCCAACCCAGCTTACCTGAACACCACCGGTTAGGGTGTCGGGATTCCCGTTATCCAAAATGGCATGTTGTGTGTTCTTATCACCATCCGTAATCATAACGGCGGAAGATTGATTTAATGCGGCAACCTCCGCCTTATTTATAAGCCGAATGGAAGTGCTAGTCAAATCGCTGATGGATTTACCGGACTTGAAACCGAGATATGCTGTGGCGATATTCGTGGGTGTGACAACAGACTGGTTTTTAGATGCAGATGGAAAAATCTGCATATATCCGGTTTTGCCATCGGAGCTTTTACAACAATACACATTCACAATCCAATTAGATGCGGTTGTTGCGAGTACATTTTCATTTTCCACAAGTTTCGTGTCAGATGTATTATAAACTTCAACATTGCTATCAGGCTTTTGCAGGAAATCAAGCACACTCAAATCAATTGCAAGAACAATTGATTGTGCTGTTTTCAGTTTCAAATCATCCGACTGAACACCGAAGCCAAGGGCCAATGTGTTTTGGCCATTATACTTGTATTCAGTGGATTCGGAAACATTGAGTTTGACCTCCCATGTTCCGGTCACCCCTGCAAATGCAGTTGTCGGCATCATGCCCACAACCAGCATAATGCACAGAAGCAGGGGGAGTATACGTTTTTTCATTTTCATTCCTCCTTAATATTCAAAAGTACAGTCAGCTGTACCTTTATTAAAATTAGCAGCGTTCCAAACAATGTTTAGATCGGCGGCATTTACCTTTCCGTCGCCATTAACATCAGTCAGTTGATTATTTGCATCAGCAACCGCCTTGTTGAAATTCGCAGCGTTCCAAACAATGTTCAGATCGGCGGCATTTACCTTTTCGTTTCCATCAATATCCCCACACAGCATCGTTATCATGCTGATTGCGCCATTGCTGTTCCACGTCAGGTCAAGCGGAGTATCACCTACCACTACGTTTTTAATCGTGTAGGTCAGGTGTGCCGCTTTGGTTACTACAAGGTCATATGTTCCTGCACTAACTCCCGCGAAGCTGAAATTCCATGTGTACTGGCCGCCGGAGATTACTGCTGTATCTACTGAAGCTTTAGCAATCGGAGTAGTGTGATTGGTATCAGCAGCAGCATCATACAACGATACAACAGGTGCATTGCTGCTATTGTATCCTTTCACTGTCCCGCTCACCTCCACGCCTTTTGCCTTCACGGGCACCGTGATGTTCGTCAGCGTGAGCGTATTGAAATAGCTTTTGCTGACAGGGTACGCCGTTCCGTCGATAACGACAGCTCCCCCGGTGATCTGGCCGCGGCTCTCCGTGCCGCTGATCTTCAGCTCGGTGATGGTCATTTCCGTGGCGCCGTCGGGAACCGCCGCAGCGTTGTCCGCCCAGGTCAGCGTCGTGACGGTATAGCCCACCGGCAGCTGGTCGTTCAGCTCTGCCACCGTGGGCAGGGTGTCGCCGGGGTGCAGCGCCATCGTCAGCACCGGCTTGAAAAGCAGGCGTATCTGCGCGCGAAGGAGTTGGTCGCTTACACGGGTGAAGAGGATATCCTCCGTCCCCAAAGCATGATTGAGCCGCATAGAGAGATTGTCGCGGCTGTCAAAGTAAGCCCCCTCCACGGGTTTGACCTCCACCTGCGCGGTGTAGCATTTCCCGGGCTCGAAATCATCATCCGGCCCCAGCTTTCGGCTGCCCTCATACCAGTCATAGGTCAACATCCGGCGGCTGCCAAAGGTATTGTTGAAAAATCTCAGAGCGCCAATGGGCCCATCCCCCGGGGTCATTTTCAACCTTGTTTCACCCGTAATGAGTGGGTTTCCATTGATATTGGCC
>CAYPES010000098.1:0-4572 GCA_964409925.1 uncultured Clostridium sp.
AATAGATTTAAGAAATCCTTCAAATCCTACTGTTTTAGGAAAACTAAAAATACCAGGATATAGTACTTATTTACATCCATATGATGAAAATCATTTAATTGGTATAGGAATGCAAACAGAAGAAAAGGTATATAGAAGTTCTAGCGGAAAAATAACTAGTACTAGAGCTATAATAACAGGCATGAAAATGGCATTATTTGATGTATCTGATGTAAATAATCCGATTCAAATATCTCAAACAATAATTGGAGATAGTAGAACTACATCTGCGATACTTACCAATCATAAAGCATTATTATTCTCAGCTGAAAAGGGTATAATTGCAATTCCCGTAAACAGTTATCCTAGCGATTTTGAGATAACAACATCTAGTTCAGATATTTCATCTATGGTAAATTCTTATACAACATATAATGAAAATTATACTTCAGAAGGATACTTTGTATATAATATTAACTTGACGGATGGATTTGAATTGAAAGGTGTAATTAACCACGAAAAAACAAATTCTTCAAAATATTATGGTAGATATTATATGAGCAAATTATTAAGGGGAATGTGGATTGAAGATAATTTATATACTATATCTGAAGATATGATAAAAGTTAATAAATTGGAAGATTTAACACCAGTATCTGAATTGAAAATAAAGGAGGAAAAGTAAATGAGTGAAGAAAAAGTAGAAGTAAAAGTAAAAGATAAAAATAGAAGTGCAATGGCTATTGCAAGCTTGCCACTAGGAATAATAGCTATATTAACTAATTTGTTTTGGTATTTAAGTCTACCTACAGGAATATTAGCAATAATATTTGGAGCAAAAACAACTAGAAAATTAGGAAGTAAATTAGGAAAAGCAGGACTGATAACAGGAATTATTGGTGTTGCCATGTGTGCATTTGTATATATAAGTATAATATTTATAACTATAGTTGCATGGTATTAATACAAATAATAAAAATACACTTCGGAGAGATTAAAATATGGAGTGCTTACAGTTCACAGAGTAATTTGTTTGTTTTTAGAGATAATTAATATTTTTATAAAATTACACAAGCTCAATATCAAGCACACGTAGCTCATGTGACGACACCATATTTCGGCTCATTTTATAAAAATATTAATTATCTCTTATATCTTTAAAGTTCTATGCAGTGAACTGTAATATTTGGAGTGTATTTTTATATGCAAATACATTGAAAAAATGGTTATATTGTAGTACAATACTTTCTAATTTAGAAAGGCGAAAAAAATGATAGAGAAGGAAAAGAAAAATATAGAAGGAAAAGGTAGAGTTAAAAAAGTTCTACTATATTTGTTACTTATTGTAAGTATTGCAATAATTAGTTTTATAATTTATGAAGTAGCAACAGTAAATAATAAATATTATATTGGAGAGAAAAATTTACAAATCCCAATATTCGTATATCATGACATTGTTGAGGATGAGTCAAAAATAGAATACGATTATATGCAAACAACAGTTGATACATTTGAAAATCAGATAACTGGCTTGATGAAATTAGGCTATAAACCAATAAGTTATGAGGATTTAGTAGCATATGAAAAAGGTGAAAAAGCTATTCCTAAGTGGAGCTTTTTAATAACATTTGATGATGGATACACAGGGGTATATAGATATGCATACGAAATAGCTAAAAAATATAATGTGCCAATGACATCATTTGAGATAACTGATACAATAGGAACTGAAGGATATTATAATTGGGAACAGGCGAGAGAAATGGATGATAGTGGCTTAATGTCAATATACTTGCATGGATATACTCACACTGAATATGATAAAAAAACTCCAGAAAAGCTACTTTTAGATACGAATATGGCATATGAAAATTTACAAAATGAATTAGGAAAAAAAGATATATTAAAGGTGTTTACATTTCCATATGGATTATCAACAAATGATGGGAGAGAAGCATTAAAAGAGGCTGGATATATTCAAAATTTGACAGATAATAGAATAAATAGTAGCAATAACTTAGACTTAGCAGGATTACATAGATGCTATCCATTAAATGATTCTGTATTAAAAATATTATTAAAAATACAATATAGGTTCATAAGATATAGATAAAAATATGAAAACGTTACAATTCACAGTATAGAATTTTATAATATAGCAGAAATAATTAATATTTTTATAAAATTTCGCAGCTCATATCGAGCACACGTAGCTCATGTGACGACACGATATTTTGGCTCATTTTATAAAAATATTAATTATTTCTGCATATAAGTCAACAAAAGTTGTGAATTGTAACGTTAAAACACTTTTATTTTTTTGAATTAGAATAGATTTTTTAATCAACATTTAAATGCAATTTATTAAGAACAACAGCTACTGCATGCACAATTTTTGTTGAATTTTTTTGAGCTATATTTTTTCCAATAGCTTTACCACTTACAGTTAAAGATGCAACTAATGCGCTTATTAAAAATTGCAAATTAAATGATATATTAATTGCGTCAGTAATTTTTATAGCAATAAGAGCACTGATAGCACCACTTAGTACCCCACAAATATCTCCAACAATGTCGGCACAAAAGTTAGCAACTTTAGCAGAGTTTCTTATTAATTTTACAGATGTCTTAGAACCTGCTATTTTCTTTGATGCCTTTGCATGAAATTCATCTTCATTTGCTACTGTTACGGCGACTCCTATTATATCAAAGAAGACACCTACCAAGATAACTAGTAATAAAATTAAAATAGCTGGAAAGATTGCTAAATTACTAATAGAATTTGTTGATATAAAGGAGAATATGATTGACAATACAAAGGTAATGATAAAAACTGTAATAAACCATTTTATATTGGAATTATTATTTTTTTTATTCTTTGTATTAATGTTTTTGCTATTTGTAACAGATTTTTCATTTTTTTTATTTTTTAAATTCTCATTAGAGGATTCTTCAAAATTACTCATTCTTTATAAAAAGCTCCTTAAATCAAATATTTCGATAGTGCCTAAGAACACTATCGATGTAAATTTTTAATAAAAGTTAAGATGGTAAAACTATAAGTAAATTTTACGGTTTGAGGTCTAGCCTAATTTCTCTATCTGCTACTTAACATTACTATTAAGCAGTTTCCTTTTAAAGCAGATATTCCTGATAAGGAATGCCAGATTGCCACTTAAATCCGTACCTTAATCCTTATAATTCTATGCTTCTTTAATGAAACAAACATTCTAGAAGTTTTCCTTGAAATACTTTTCTAAGATTAGTCCCTTTTGCAGTAGAAATTTCATATACAAGATAAATATAATCCCAATACTACCACTCAAGACAGGCTACACTATGTATTCAAAATGTATTCCAAACACATAGGTTATACTTAAAATGTAAATCTATTTAAGCCTCCGCGATAATAGGGGTGAGATATGTATGCCATTACATAGTTCCCTAGAATCTTACTCCCTGAAAACACACAAAACTGGCATTTCGCGCATAAACAAGGAACTTCAACGATGTGCCCTTTAGTGGATTTTTAGCCCCACCCTCATAATAGAAAGCATTACTAGAATAATGCACCATCGAGTATAATTATAGCATAGATTTATAAAAAAAGCAAGCTTTGAATGAACAACTTCTAGAAAACCATGAACGAAAAATATACAAGAAACGACAGATATAAATATCAATAGCAGAGGGAAAATCGAATTTTGTAGGAAATATAAAACGATAAAAAACGCAAAAATAGACCATATTGAATTACCAAATGGGGAAACGGTAGAAGCAAAAAACGGAAATTTTAAATTAAAAATGACATATAACTCAACAAAGAATGGTCCAATAGTATTTACTGCATATGACAAAGAAGAAAATGTAGGACAACTAGAATATATGGAGCAAAATGTAATAAATTTTGAAACAGAATGGACAATAGCAGAAGACAATACAACTGTAACAGTACCAGTAACTGGAACAGTTGATGTATATATAGATTATGGAGATGGAACGAAAGAAAATATAACGAAAGCCAATCCAACTCACACCTACGCAGCAGGAACATATGTGATGAAACTATCCGGAAAGTGCACTGATTTTACATTCAATACCTCTACAAGAGATTATCTGACAGAATTAAAAAAATGGGGATGCTTAGAGAATAAAACTTACACCTTTGGAGGATATATTAATGGTAGTTATACAGGATGTACAAATATGAAGGGAAGTATACCAAGTCCTCATAATAAAAGCTTTAAAAACGGTGGAATTTTTAACTATACATTTTATAATTGTATTGGGCTAACCGGAAGTATTCCAGAGAGGCTATTTTCTAATTGCCCTAATGTAATAAGTTTTACCAGTACATTTGATCACTGTAGCGGCTTAACAGGAAGTATCCCAGAGCAGTTATTTGCTAACTGTCTAAATGTAAGTAGTTTTTGCTATAGTTCAAGGGGTAATTACGGTAAAGGGCAAGGTGCATTCTCTGGCTGTACATCTTTAACAGGAAGTGCTCCAGAGTTATGGAATAGAACCAATGTAACGAATCATTACTATTGCTTTTATGGTTGTACCCAACTAGACAATTATGCAGACATTCCA
>CAYPES010000099.1:0-4493 GCA_964409925.1 uncultured Clostridium sp.
ATTATACATTTAACCATAAAGTAGAAATAGAAAAAGGTGTTATGGAAAGAGATTGTAAAGAAATATTACAAAAGTTTTTTAGAGAGCTAAGAGGCAAAAAGAAAAAATAAAAAGGCTTCAATTCATCTGAGGCCTTATATTATTTTCGCTTTTTATCTTCGGAGTCTATTATAATAGTAACTGGACCATCATTTAGAAGTTCAACTTTCATATCAGCACCAAAGATTCCAGTTTCAACAACCGGAATTTGTTTCTTACATTCAGCTATAAAATATTCATATAGTGGAATGGCAACATCTGGTTTGGCAGCCTCTATAAAAGAAGGTCTGTTGCCGTCTTTACAATCTCCATATAGAGTAAACTGAGAAATAATTAAAAGCTCTCCGTTAATATCTTTTAAAGATAAATTCATTTTATCATTTTCATCGGTGAAAATTCGTAAATTAGTAACTTTTTTTACTAAATAATCCACATCTTGTTTACTATCTGTGGATTTTATACCAAGTAAAACTAAAAAACCGTTATTTATTCTACCATTAACTTTACCATCTATAGTGACACTTGCGTGTTTTACTCTTTGAACAACTACTCGCATACATAAACCTCCTAATGATATAATAAATATATAATAAATAAGCAAAAAAAGCAATTGAATACTAAAGAATGGTTTTATTTTTAAATTATTGATATTGTATTTGAGCTTGCAAGTATGTTTTTTATCAAATTCAACATGAAAATCCTCGGTCGGAGCCTTGCTCCTCGAAAACGGATTTTCAGTTTCATTTTCTAAAAAAATACTTTGCAATCTCTATATTATTATTTCTAAATAATTTTAAAAATAAAACCATTCTTTAGTAACCATTTAAGGCATAAAATGCCATTTGACATTTTTTATTATTTTGGTATAATTATTAAATATAAAATGGAGACGTATCGAAGTGGTCATAACGAGGCTGACTCGAAATCAGTTAGCCGGTTAAAGCCGGCCCGTGGGTTCGAATCCCACCGTCTCCGCCAAATTAAGCGTGGGGGAAAAAATGAATACCAGTATGAAGGATGGAATAAAGATGATTACAGCAATTAGTATATTGCTAATTGTAATTGTAGTAGTAATAATGATTGTTATACAGTACCAAATTGAAGGGGAAAAAGATATGCCATATCAATTATCTAAAATAACAATCATAAGTACAGCAGAGGGAGAACAAAATACTGATAATATTGAAGAAACAGCTAGATGGAATTTGTCTGTAAATCAAAATAATGATATATATTTTTTCGTAGATAAAAAATCAACAAAAGATGATGAATTTATTGAAAATGTAACAATTGAAAATATAGATATCCAAAAACAGCCATTGAAAGGAAATATAAAAATATATATGCCAAGCAGTGTTGAAGGTAGAACATTTTTATGTGATGATGCATATATTATAGAGGAAAAACTAGAATATAAAGGGGGAACAACAAGTAATCCTAAAACTCTAGAGATAGGAAACCAAGGAGGCTCTGCAATATTAAGATTTTCGAACAACAAGATAGGAAATTTAATCTCTAATGAGGATACAGAAATAAAACATGATGGTACGCTACTTACAAGAGTAGGGGCTACTGAGGATGAAGTTAAATTTCAAGTGAAATTTGATTTTATTATTCAAATAAATGGTATTAAATATAAAACTAATATTACTTTAACTCTCCCATGCAACAACTTATGTACAGAGGGTACAACAACGCGAGAAATAACAGATATGAGCAATATAATTTTTAAAAGAGCTAAATAAGAATATTTTACTTGCTAAACTAGGTAAAATATTATATAATGCAAAAGGTATGAGAATAATTCTAACTTTTGTATGGAAAGTATCTCAATAAAGAACTGTGAACCTTGTCAGATCCGGAAGGAAGCAGCAATAAGCAGACTCCCTTTATGTGGGATACTCTCCATAGAGAAGTTGGATAACTCATACCTTTTAACCAATTAAGAGTGAGTTGTACATAATTCAATTAAATATCATTTGGGGGTGAAAAAATTGGAATATACAGCTTTATATAGAAAATTTAGACCTTTAAGGTTTGATGAGATAGTTGGACAGGAGCATATAGTAAAGACTCTAAAAAATGAGCTTATAAACGATAGAGTAGGCCATGCATATTTGTTTAATGGAGGAAGAGGTACTGGAAAAACCTCGGCGGCCAAAATTCTTGCAAGAGCAGTAAATTGTTTAAACCCAAAAGACGGTGAGCCATGCAATGAATGTGCAATATGCAAAGCTGCATTAGAGGGATCGTTAACAGACATAGTAGAAATGGATGCTGCCTCAAACAATAGTGTAGAAGATGTAAGGGCAATAAGAGATGAAGTAAACTTTTTACCTACTGTTGCAAAATACAGAGTCTATATTATTGATGAGGTTCATATGCTATCTACTGGAGCCTTTAATGCACTACTAAAGACACTAGAAGAACCGCCAACACATGTAAAATTTATACTAGCAACAACAGAACCTCAAAAGTTGCCAGCTACAATATTATCTAGGTGCCAGAGATTTGATTTCAAGAAAATATCAAATGATAATATAGAGAAAAGACTAAACTATGTATGTAACCAGAGTAATATTGACATTACTCCAGAGGCAAAAAAACTAATTGCGATATTATCTGAAGGGGCAATGAGAGATGCACTTAGTATACTTGAAAGATGTATGCAAGAAGAAGGAAAAATAACTGAGGAGCTAGTAAAGGAATTAGTAGGAATTCCTAAAACAGAAAGTGTAAATAAAATAACAAAGAGCATACTAGAAAAAAATACAGAAACAGCGCTACAAACAATCAATGAAATTATTTCAGAAGGAAAAGATATAAGTAACTTTTTATGGGAAATAATAAAGTATGTAAAAGATATATTAATTTTTAAAACAAATACTAAGCTAGAAATTTATAGCGAAAAAGAAAAGAATGATATAAAAGAATTAGCAGATAATACTACTAAGGAAAGATTAATTTCAATAATATATGAATTATCAAATTTGCAAAATGATATGAAGTGGTCATCTCAAAAACTTATTATGTTTCAAGTAGAAATAATAAAACTTTGCAATGATATTCAAACAAGAGAAATAAGAGATACCAGTGATAACTCAAAAGAGGTAGAAGACTTGAAATATCAGATTGGAAGACTAGAAAAGCAAATTACCTTAATACAAAATTCAGCTCAAACTATGCCAAGCTCAGAAAGTGGAGATATATCAAAAGCAAAAAAGATACCAATTGCGGGTAAAACTGAAGTGAAAAAATCATCAAATATAAATCTTGGAGAGAAAGTACAAAATTGGCCTAAAATAATAGATCAAATAAAACAAGAAGGAAGAATATCTTTATCTGCAATATTAATGCAATCTTCTGCAAACGAAATAAATGATATGACAGTAGGTATTAATTTTGAAAATGGATTAACACCATTTAGAAAAGAAATACTAGAAAAGCCAGAAAATATGAGTGAAATTGTAAAACAAGTGTCTATAGAATTAGGTAAACCAATGAGAGTTGTATTAGTAGATAATAACGAGGAGATTGTGGCTAAAACAGATAACTTTAGTGATATATCTAAAAGTTTAGATATGCCAATTAATATTATAGAATAAATAAGGAGGAATTATAAAATGTCAAAAAGAGGAGGATTCCCAGGAATGGGTGGAGGATTTGGAGGAATGAATCTAAATCAATTAATGAAGGAAGCTAAAAAAATGCAGTCTGATATGGAAAAATCTCAAGAAGAGCTTGCAGAAAAGGAATTTGTTGCGTCTGCTGGAGGAGAGGCTATAACTGTTAAAGTATCTGGAAAGAAGGAAATTAAAGAAATAAAAATAAAACCAGAAGTAGTAGATCCAGACGATGTAGAGATGCTAGAAGATTTAATAACAACTTGCATAAATAATGCTTTAAAACAAGTTGATGATGCCCAAGTTGCATCTTTGGGAAAATATAATATACCAGGATTAATGTAAAAATAATAGGAGAAACATATGTCATATTATTCACCATCTATAGAAAAACTAATAGAGAGCTTTGAAAAACTTCCAAGTATAGGAAATAAAACAGCTGCAAGACTTGCTTTTTACATACTGGATGCAAGTGAAGAGGAAACTAATGAATTTATAGAAAGCATACAAAATGCTAAGAAAAATTTAAAATATTGTTCAAAATGTTATAATATTACAGATACAGACCCATGTCCAATATGTTCAAATCCTGCAAGAGATCAATCTTCTATATGTGTTGTTGAAGATGTACGAGATGTAGTAGCGATGGAAAAAACGCATGAATTTAAAGGAGTATACCATGTTCTACATGGTTCAATATCTCCAATGAATGGTGTAGGACCGGATGATATTAAAATTAAAGAGCTCCTTGCACGATTGATAGATGGAAGTGTAAAAGAGGTAATTCTAGCAACTAATCCAAGAGTGGAGGGAGAAGCAACTGCAATGTAT
>CAYPES010000100.1:0-4492 GCA_964409925.1 uncultured Clostridium sp.
AGTAGCTTTTGGTATTCAACGTTTTGTTAAAGATTACTTGATAGACCACTGGAATGCCACCTTCTTTGAACGTGACAAAAAAGAAGCAATTGACGAAATCTTAGAAGTCATGAACGGTGTTCTGGGCAAAGATGCTATTGGTCGAGAACATTGGGAAGCACTCCACGACTTAGGTTATCTACCAGTTGAAGTATATGCTGTAGAAGAAGGCACAGTTGTCCCTATGCTTGTACCATTGCAACTATTGCATTGCACTACAAACGTATCTGTAAGAAGTGGGCTGACCTTACTTGTGACAACGACTTGCATTTACCTTTATTTAGTAATAGAACTTCCTACTATATACAGCGTGTCGAGTGCAGAAAACTTTGCAAACGGAGCAATAAAGATATTAGATAGTCTAAAAATAGTTGATAGTTTCGCTTTTGGAGCAGAAGCAAATGACATAGCAACGCTAAACAATATTGCAAATGTTTTATATGAAGAGCCAAGAGGCTATACAAGTATATTAAATCATGAATTACAAAAAGGAATATCATATCCCACAGCGAGGGAAAATGCCCTTATGATGTATTTAAACGATATAAAAAGATATGCAAATATTTTAAGTAGTCCAAACAATATTCTGGCTATCGAATATTTAAAAGCTTTAAAAGTACAAAAAAGCAATCTAAAACCAATAATGATAAAAAGACAAAAAGTATATTATAACGAAAATCATATTATTGATAATTTTGCGAGTGCTACAGGAATACGAGAATTATTAAGAAAAAAAGAATATTCAAAATTAAAAAAAGTAGTACCCAAAAATACATACCAAATATTGGGACAACAAAACCAAAAAGGAGAACTAATACCTGGACTAGAAAAGTACGAAAAAGAGATAATATATACTTTAAGGAAAATGCCTGCATCAGAAATAGCAAATTTGCCAGATGTATCTGAAGGACTAGAAAATGCTATAAAAAATGCAGCAAACAACTACAATAATTTAACAGATTTAATAAATAGTATAAAATCAAAACGATATACACAAACTAGAATACAAAGAATTCTTATATATGCTTTATTAGGAATAAATAAAAAGATGATGAACACATCAAAAAAAGTGACTCCATACGTTAGAGTATTAGGATTTAATCAAAACGGTAGAAAGTTATTATCAGAGATAACAATGAGAAATCCCAAAATAAATATGATAACTTCTGTAAAAAAATACATGAATCAAAATAAGGATAAACAGTTAGCAGAAATACTAGATTTAGACATATTGGCTACTAATGTGTATACATTGGGGTACGAATATGAATCTAAAGCAAATTTAGATTTTACTAATAATATGATTATTGCAAATTTTTAAATTTCACGGCTCATATCGAGCGCACGTAGATTATGTGACGACACGATATTTCGGCTCATTTTATAAAAATATAATTTATGAACTAGTAGGAGTTTAATTCTTATTAAAAGGAATGATTGTAAATATGAAAATAATTGGTATAACTGGAAATTCAGGTAGCGGAAAATCGACTATTGCTAAAATTATTAAAGAAGAATGCAACGGAATAATAATAGATGCTGATAAAATTGCAAAGAACATGACAAATACAAGTACTGAGTACTTGAAAGAGATTGCTAAGGCCTTTGGAATGAACGTAATAAATGATAATCAGTTAAATAGACAAAAAATGGCAGATATTATATTTAATGATAGAATGCAAAAAGAAAAATTAGATAAGATTACATTTAAATATCTTGTCGATGAAATAAAAATGCAAGTAGACTTAGCAAAAGAAAAATATAATTACATAATACTAGATGTGCCTTTATTATTTGAAAGTAAACTTAATGAATTATGTAATTATACAGTAGGAGTAATATCAGATAAAAAAGACAAAATAAATAGAATTTGCGCAAGAGATAATATTAGCAAAGAAAAGGCGATTCAAAGAATAGACAGTCAACCAGATAATAAATTCTACATAAATAATTGCGACTATATCATCAACAATTCGAGGATAGAGGAAATCACTGCTAAAGTGCATGAAATGTTGAAAAAATTACAATAATATTACAATAAGATTACATTTATGTATTATTGTTGAAAAAGCAACTAAGATGTCATATAATCAAATTGAAAATTGTATACCATAGGAGAAAAAATATGGAAAACCAAACTTTTGCAGAATATATATTGTCAGAAAAAAACTGGATAAAAAAGATGGAGATCATGTATTATTTAAATAAAAGAAGAGAAATCTTTTTTGATAATTCTGTTGTGTTCAAAACGCAACTGTTAAAGTTGTTTTTGGACAATACACCAGAACTAAATTTTGACGAAAATTTGCTTATAACAGCGTGTTTATTATGTAATTGCAAGAAAGTAGATAATTTTACGGATATGAGCAAAATAAAAACATATGCAAAAGAAGGAGCTGAATATTTAGCAACACTTGGATTTGATCAGAGATTTTGTAGAATATGTGAACAAATAAACAGATATAGTGGATCAGAGCCAAGAGAGCCAGAAGCAGATATACTAGAACTTGTGGATCAGTTTGGAGGCATGCTTTTAGATAGACCTGAAAGAATTGGATTTAAAGTTGACGAAGCCTTAGTATTACTAGAATATAGAAACTTAAAAGGTAAAGAAAATAGATATTTAGAGACATTCAAAAATTTTGTAAATAGAATGGAGGCTATAAAAGTATGAGCTTAGTTAAGCAAGGAGATTTGATAATACCAAATACTGTAGGAATAATAACTGCTGCAGTAAAAGAAGCAAATAGACATCTAGATAAATATAGAGAACATAGTGAATATGAAGAGAGCAAAAATAAAAATATATCAGAATATATAAGAGAAATGCCACAAATTCACACTATTTTACAAAGTAGAGTAAATGGAGTTCCATTAGATAAATTAGTGGAATCTTCAAGAATATCTAATGACAAAAGAAGAGAGATGACGGCAGAAGAAGCTAGAATAGAATACGAAATGGGAGTACAACCAAAACAAGAACGAGCATATGAGGATTGGTTTAGAGGATAAGCCATCCTTATTTTATTGTTACGATTCACAGCTTTTACGTACACATTCTGAGATAATTCATATTTTTATAAAACTTCGCAAGCTCAATATCGAGCGCACGTAAAGCAGGTGACGACACGATATTTCGGCTCATTTTATAAAAATATGAATTACCTCGGCAATATTTAAGATATTAAGAGTTGAATTGTAACATTTTATTATTAAATTAAGATAGAAGGAGTAAAATATGGAAGAAATATTTGCAGATTTACACGTACACATAGGAAGAAGCGAAAGTGGTAAGCCAATTAAAATAACCGCTGCAAGAAGCTTAAACTTTGCAAACATTGCAAAAGAATGTGCAGAAAGAAAAGGAATTAATGTGGTAGGCATTATAGATTGCGCATCTCCATATGTTATAGAAGATATTGAAAACTTTTTAAAAACAGGAGATGCTTACGAAATTGAAGATGGGGGAATAATATACAAAGATAAAGTCTGTATATTATTAGGAAGTGAAGTAGAAACTTCAGAAGTTAGCAGAAATGGGAAATGTGGAGCAGCACATAATGTATGCTTCTTTCCTCATTTATCAGATATTAAAGCATTCTCAGAGGAAATGAGCCACCACATAAAAAATATAACATTAAGCACACAAAGGTCAAATGTATCAGGATATGACTTAATAGACATAGTTGAAAAATACAATGGAATATTGATTCCTGCACATTGTTTTACTCCATTTAAAAGCTACTATGGAAACTGTGTAGATAGAATGAAAGATATATTCAAAGAAAAGTTCAATAAAATTTTTGCTATTGAATTAGGATTAAGCGCAGATACGCACTTAGCAGATACGATTTCTGAATTGGAAGACAAAACTTTTGTTACAAATTCAGATGCACACTCTCTTCCTAAAATAGCAAGAGAGTATAATAAAATGTTAGTGAAAGACATAAGTTTTAAAGAAGTTGTAAAAGCTCTAAAAGGCGAAGAAGGTAGAAAAGTCCTTTGCAATTATGGTTTAGATCCAAAGCTTGGAAAGTATCATAGAACATTTTGCGATAACTGCAACCAAGTAATAGAAACCAAAGAACCAGTTGCAACATGTCCTTATTGTGGTAGTGATAAAGTCACATTTGGAGTATTTGATAGAATAGAATTAATAAAAGATAAAAATGAAAGTAAAAGTCCAGAAAATAGACCTCCATATACATACCAAGTTCCTCTTACCTTCATACCAGGACTTGGAGCGAAAACAATAGACAAGTTACTAACTCAATTTGGAACAGAAATGACTATATTACATAAACTATCGAAAGACGATATAGAAGCGGTAGTAGGTGAAAAAGTAGCAGACGAAATAATAGCTTCTAGAGAAGGCAAAATGAAAATACATGCAGGCGGTGGAGGAATGTATGGTAAGGTTTCAGTAGAATAAAGTTCTAATTCTAAGATTATT
>CAYPES010000101.1:0-4480 GCA_964409925.1 uncultured Clostridium sp.
AAAGACAATCAGTATTGCTAACTGGTTCTGATGTAAATGCAGGAGAACAAATAACTGGATCTGATGAAGAAAAATATGCATACTTCTATCCTCAACAGGGAACTTCTTGCTATGATTGTATAGTAACTGCTTCAGATGCGTATAGCACTGATGACATAATAAAAGGTGAAATAATAATAAGAGATTCAGAAGGAAATACAATCCAAGAAATAAATATAACAAATAATGATGGATTAAAAAATATAAGAACATGGTATATGAGAGCTTTAGCCAGAACTAGATATGATTTATACTTAACAAATGGCTATTTTGGATATTAAAATGGAGAAATGTATGGAAGAAATTAAAAAAACAGTAGAAATAAAGAGAAAAATACAAGATAAGCTACAAGACAAAATAATAATCGAAGACCCAGTTGTAAAAATAACTTTTAAAAGATTACTAGCATATTTTATTATATACAGCTTTCTAGGCTTTATAGTGGAAACAATATTTGGAATGCTTACCAAGGGAGTGATAGAAAGCAGACAAAGCTGTTTGTTTGGACCATTTTGCTGTATATATGGTTTAGGCGCCATGGTAATGATTCCAGGACTACAAAAATTTAAAAAAAGCAATTGGGCACTATTTTTTGCAGGGGCAGTAGAAGGCTCAATAGTAGAATATGTTATGAGCTGGATAGGAGAGATAATATTCCAAATAAAATGGTGGGATTACTCTAATATGCCATTTAACATAAATGGAAGAATAACATTAACTTTCACAGTGTTTTGGGGATTATTAGCTTTAGTTTTAATAAGATTGATAAATCCATATATAGAACGTGGAATAAACAAACTATCAAAGAGATGGTTCAATATACTAACAATAGGTTTAACAATATTTCTAGTATTAGATTTATTAGTAACTGCATTAGGTTTAAAAGTATTTTACACACGATTAATTAAAGAAAATAATTTGCAAATAAAAGGGGAAACAGCCCTAACAGTAAGCGATGAAGTTATGGAAAACAAAATAATTAAATTCTTATTAGGCAATATCTTCTCAAACGAAAAAATACTAAAAACATTTCCAAACATAAAATTTGAAGACAAAGACGGAAACATAGTTTGGATAAAAGATATATTAACAGATATACAACCATATTACTTTAAAATTAGTGATAAATTTAGGCTAAAATAAAAATTTAAATGTGTACAACTAACAGCCATTGTTGCTTATATTCGAAATTGTAACTTATAATTATATTTTTATAAAATTCAACATGGAAATCCTCGGTCGGAGCTTCTTCGAACTCCTCGAAAACGGATTTCCAGTTTCATTTTAGAAAAATATAATTTATAAGTTACAATTTATATTTCGGCTAATTTTATAAAATATTAGTTATTTTTGCTCTAGTCTATCTGCATAAATTAAACCATTTTTTCAGAACTGATTTAGTAACACTCGTAAAACTTAACCTATCAACGCTCTTATCGGCTATTAGATTTACGGTAGATACAATGTTACCATTAATGCTAAATTTAATTTCACCTAATTTTTGTCCTTCTATAATAGGAGCATTTATTGTGTCGTCCAAAGTTATTTCTTGAGAAATTTCACCAGTATTCGTTTTTGAAGTAAGGATCTCCGCATCTGATTCTAAAACAGCATTTATGGATTGTAAAGTACCTTTTGAAACTGTCACACTTTTTATAATCTCTCCTTTTTTACCAAATGAAGTTGCAGAATAATTATTAAAACCATAATCTAAAAGTTTTTGAGCTTCGGCAAATCTAACTTTGGATGTTGGAGCTTTTAAAACTACACCTATCAAAGAAAGACCGTTTCTTGTAGCAGATGCAGACAAATTATAAAGAGCAAGAGAAGTAGAACCAGTTTTTAAACCAGTACAGCCATTATAGTTTCGTACTAATTTATTAGTATTTACCAAGCTAGATTTTCCATCTCTTAAAGAATCCATCCAAATTGTAGTATATTTTGTTATTGAAGGATGTTTCAATAATAATTCTCTAGACATTATCGCGATATCATATGCCGAAGTTAAATGACCATCTTCATCAATTCCGTGGCAATTTTTAAAACAAGTATCGTTCATGCCCAATTCTTTTGCTTTCTGATTCATCTTTTGAACAAAAGCTTCTTGGCTTCCCTCTAAATAATCAGCCATAGCAACAACACAATCGTTAGCAGATACTACACAGATTGCTTTTAACATTTCATCAACAGTCAAAGTTTCTCGAACGTCTAACCAAATTTGAGAACCCCCCATAGCAGCGGCGTCTTCTGTACAAGGAATAGAATCGGTTAAAGAAATTCTACCAGAATCTAGAGCCTCCATAATTAAGAGCAAGCTCATTATCTTAGTAACACTCGCGGGGCGTAATTGTTCATGCATATTGTAATCATACATTACAAGCCCAGTACTTTGCTCAATTAAGCAAGCTGAGCCACAATCTAAATTTAATGGGTTATCAGTAACAGTATCTAAAGACAAGCTTAGAGAAGAAGCACTAGTCTGTTTTGTATCCAACTTTTCAGATTGATTAGACCACACATATGCAGTTTCCTCTGATTTTGCATAAGAAATACTTAAAAATATATTACTAAATATCAAAATAAGACAAGAAATAATAAATAACGGTTTAATGAATACACATATTAAATGTTTAATATAGCCAGAAAATCCTTTTATACCTATTGTATATATATAACGCATAAAAAATCCTCCTCATTAAATATTAATAAAATAATATTCTTATATGGAGAAAATATGCAATCTTTAGACTAACTTTACAATTCTAACAGAAAGTGTAGAATCATCAGTACTAAAATATAATTTTAAATTATTTCCCGTGTTATTCCTAAATTTAAAGTCAATAGAACCATATGCAACAGCAGCATCTTTTCCATCTGGAACATAAGAAACATCCCTGCCATGTTCATGTCGTTCAACAACCGATAAATCAGGAACAGCAAGAACAGCGTTATATAGAGTACTACTAATTTGGCAATTACCACCACCTAAAGCTTGAACTTTCTTACCATCTAAAAAAACAGTTGCCTCCTTGTAGCCCTCTTCTGCAGTAGAGGGGCCTGTTTTGTCACAGAAAGAAAAAGTATCACCATTATTTACTGCAGTACCATTTAGCTTACCACAAGTAATTCGTATATTAGTTAGCCTATTTTCGGTGCTACCACCGAGCTTAGTGCTATAAGAGGCAATTTCTTCTTCTCGTGTTGTCTGCTCAGAATTAGCCAAAATATTTTCAATTCTATTATTAACTTCATTAAGTTTCTTATTATTTCCTAAAACATTTGATTCTTGAGCCAATCTTGCTACATTATTGTTTTCATCATTATTATTGTTATTATTTTTGTTTTGAGGTAAGACTTTATCCTTAAATATAAACAATAATAATGCAACAATAATAATTATGAAAATAACAATCCAGATATATACAGTTTTTTTATTTTGTTTACTCATAAATTTGCACCTCTAGAAATAGTATGTACAAAATTTTTGAATATATACTGCTAGAGACACGATATTTCGTATCATTTTATAAAGATATTAATTATTTCCACTAAATTATAAAATTCTATGCCGTAAATGTAAAATTAAAATATTACGAATTGTTTTTTCCATCATTGAAATAATTGACAAATTGGTTAAAAGTAAGTATAATAGTAATGTAATAAAAAATTAGGAGAAAAAAATGTCTAAAATTTGGAAAAAGTTATTATTGGTTATCTTAATACTTGCATGCTTATTCAACATAGTATCTAAAATAGTAAAAAGATATTCGTTAAAAGAGGAAATAGAAAGCTCAATTGAATACATGGAGGAACATAAAGAAAACCAAGAAAACAGCTATAATTCATAAAATTTAACGATATAGCAGAAATAATGAATATTTTTATAAAATTTCGCAAGCTCATATCGAGCGCACGTAGCTCATGTGACGACACGATATTTCGGCTTATTTTATAAAAATATTAATTATTTCTGCTGGTGAAAACATAAAAATGTAAAAATAATAAATTAATACTTGAAAATATAATAAAATTATGTTATTATAATGTTTAGCAGTTTTTATAAAAAAAGGGAGAGGTGAAATAGCAATGAAGGAAGGATTACATCCAAATTATGCAGAAACAACAATCACATGTGCATGTGGAAATGTTATAAAAGCAGGATCAACAAAAAAAGATATTAAAGTTGATGTTTGTTCAAAATGCCATCCATTCTGGACAGGAAACTTAAAGAGAGAAACAACAGGTGGTAGAGCAGACAAATTCAAAAAGAAATATGGAATACAATAATAAAAAATTAAAGGAAATGGAAAGCATCTCCTTTATTTTTTTATCTATTAGTTACTATATAATGGTTTTAGGTCTGAAAATTAATTAAATGTTGAGCTAGAGATTGCAAAGTATATTTTTATAAAATTCAACAAGGAAAATCCTTGGTCGGTGC
>CAYPES010000102.1:0-4449 GCA_964409925.1 uncultured Clostridium sp.
TATTGAAGGATTAGAAAAAAGATAAAAAAATTGCCTACATTTACTTGACACATACCAATAGATATCAAAAATATTGTGGAATATTGTAAATAAAAATAGGATATGATAGAATTAAGAAAAAATAAGAGGCGGAAATGTACGATATAATAAGTTCAAGAAAAATAAATAAAAATAAAGTGGTGATATTAATTATTTTATTAATTTTGCTAGTTGTATTAGGAACGCTTTCAGGAATAAAATTAGCAGAATATAATAAAATAAAAGAGCAGGCATTAGAATACCAGAGACAGCAAGAACAAATAAAACAAGAAGAGATTGAAAGAAAAAAACAGGAAGAAGCTGCTAGGCAAGCCGTAATAAATAAACGTATTGCCCAAACTACTAGACCACTTTCAGATGAGGAAAAAGACAGAATTTTGCACATTTATAGGTCTACAGGAGAAAAAAGAGTATTCCTAACATTTGATGATGGACCATCACAAAGTGTAACACCATTCATATTAGATGTGTTAAAAAAAGAAAATGTAAAAGCAACATTCTTTTCTCTAGGAATAAGTGTAAAAAATAACCCAGATTTAACGAAAAGAGAATTTGATGAAGGTCATTATGTTGCAAACCATGGATATTCACATAAATATTCTGCAATATATTCATCACCAGAAGCAACTCTTGATGAATATAACTTTACAGAGCAAGCTATAAGAGATGCACTGGGAATACAAAATTATAATTCACGATTATTTAGATTCCCAGGTGGTTCAAATGGAGGATACTATGATGAGGCTAAGCAGAATTCTAAAGCACTATTACGTGAAAATGGAATAGTTCACTTAGACTGGAATAGCCTTACTTCAGACGCAGCGGGTGCAAATACCAAAGAAGCTCTAATGCAAAACGCTATTGATACTATAGGAGAAAAAGACAGTGTTGTTATTTTAATGCATGATACAAGCGACAAAATATTAACATATGAAATGCTACCAGACTTAATAGCATATCTAAGAGAGAAAGGTTATAAATTTGAAAATATATATGATCTATTAGACTAGAAAGGAATAAATTTAATGTATGATACTATAATAATTGGAAGCGGACCTGCAGGAATTACAGCAAGTTTATATATCAAAAGAGCAGGTTTTAATGTTCTAGTAATCTCGAAAGAAGAAAGTGTGCTTAGCAAAGCAGAAAAAATAGAAAATTATTATGGCTTTGCAGAACCGATATCAGGTAAAGAATTAGAAGAAAATGGATTAAAACAGGCAGAAAGGCTAGGAGTAGAAATTCTTAAAAGAGAAGTAATTAGCATGAAATATGTAGATGACTATTATGAAGTAATAACAGCAAATCAATCTAAACATGAAAAGTATATAGCAAGAACAGTGGTACTTGCAACTGGTGCAAATAGAAATATCCCAAATATTAAGGGAATAAAAGAATACGAAGGAAGAGGAATAAGCTATTGTGCAATATGTGATGCAGCATTTTTTAGAAATAAAGAGGTAGCGGTTTTAGGTAATGGGGAATATGCAATAGGAGAGATAGAAGAGCTATTACCTGTTGCAAAATCTGTAACAATGCTGACTGATGGAAAAGAATATATAGAGAATAGGAGTATTAGCGAAAAACTAATAGTAAACAACAAGAAAGTACGTGAATTTAGGGGAACAAATAAAATAGAAGAGATAGAATTTGAAGATAACACAAGAGAAAAAATAAATGGAGTATTTATTGCGCAAGGAACTGCTAGCAGTTTAGATTTTGCAAAAAAGATAGGAGCAAGAATAGAAAATAATTATATAATAGTAAATGACCAAATGGAAACTACTGTGCCAAATGTATATGCATGTGGAGATTGCACAGGAGGAATTTTACAAATATCAAAAGCTGTGTATGAAGGTACAAAAGCGGGATTAGCAATAATAAATAAATTAAGGCAAAAAAGCCAACAATAGAATTATAAGGAGGTTATAAAATGAGTGAGATAAATTTAACTAGTAAAAATTATAATGAAGAGGTAGAAAAAGCACAAGTGCCAGTATTAATAGACTTTTGGGCTACTTGGTGTGGACCTTGTAAAATGATGATGCCAGTTGTTGAAGAAATAGCAAAAGAAAATGAAGGAAAAATAAAAGTATGTAAAGTAAATGTAGATGAAGAACCAGAATTAGCATCAAAATTTGATATAATGAGCATTCCTACATTTGTTGCAATAAAAAATGGTAAGGTAGTTGGAACCAGTCTAGGTGTTCAAAGCAAAGAAGAAGTATTAAATTTGTTTAAATAAAATACAAACTCAAGTTACATTATAATTTTCTATATAAAAAATAACGTTGTAATTTATAATTACAACTTTATTTTGGTGCGGATGAAGGGACTTGAACCCCCACGTCGTTGACACTGGTTCCTAAGACCAGCGCGTCTGCCAATTCCGCCACATCCGCATATGAATTATTACTTAATACTTATCTATATTAGCACATTTATACTTTTATTGTCAATAGAAATTTGAAAAATTTTTAAAATTGCAAATCATGTTTGAAAGTTTCGGATAAAATTAATATTAATATAACCTTTTAAATAATAATTCTTTATGTTATACTATAAATATATGTATGGGTTTATAGGTAAATCCAATTAGAAAATCTAAATATAGTAGACGAGGAAGGTTTGAAATGAAGGAGAAAACATTTAAAGACTTAGGACTAGATGAAGGAGATAAATACTTAAAAAAGATATCTTCCGAATTTGATTTGGGAGAATTGGAAAATTTACTAGACGATAGAGATGACGAGGAAGAACTGAAGAAGAAAATAAAGGATATCAAAGATAAAATTTGAAAGTAATAATAAGAGGAAAAGAAAATGAATCAAATTCCAGTAAAAAAGAATGAAAAATATATAGTTGATATAATAGACAATGGTTTCGGAGGAGAAGGTATTGCTAAAGTTGATGGATTTACTATTTTTATTCCAAACGCTATAAAGGGAGAAAAATGTGAAATATTAATTGTAAAAGTATTGGCTTCTCAAGCATATGGAAAAATAATTCGAATATTAGAAGCCTCAGAAAATAGAGCAGAAATAGACTGTGCAACATATCAAAGATGTGGTGGTTGTGACTTAAGACATATGACTTATGAAAGCACACTTAATTTAAAAAGAGAAACAGTACAAAGCTTAATAAACAAAGGCTTGAGAAACAAAGTAGTAGCAGAAAAGACTATCGGAATGAAAAATCCTTATAATTATAGAAATAAAGCGCAGTATCCAGTAGGACTAGATAAAGACGGAGAACCAGCAATAGGAGTATTTGCACAAAGAACACACACAATTATTCCTATAGAAAAATGCATGATTCAAACTGAAATATCACAAAAAATTGCAAAAACTATTTTACAATTTATAAAAGATAATAACATAGAGGTATACAACGAAGAAAATCAAACAGGCTTAGTTAGGCATATCGTTATAAAGGTTGGAAAACATACGAATCAAGTAATGTGTATATTAGTATTAAATGAAAAAAATGATAAAAATAATGCGAGAATAGAAGAAAAATTAGTAAACCTACTATGTAAAGAATATCCTGAGATAAAAACAATAGTAAAAAATATAAATAACAAAAATACAAATGTGATACTAGGAAAAGAAAATATTAATTTATATGGAGATGGATATATAGAAGATAAGCTAGGAGAATACACATTTAAAATATCACCGATGTCATTTTATCAGGTAAATCCAGTACAAGCTGAAGTACTATACAATACAGCAATAGAAGCGGCAAATTTAAGTAGAGAAGATATATTATTTGACTTATATTGTGGAATAGGAACAATAGGAATATTTGCATCAAAATATGTAAAACAGGTTTATGGAATAGAAATTGTACCACAAGCAATAGATGATGCAAAAGAAAATGCTAAAATAAATAACATAGAAAATGCAGAATTCATGGTTGGAGATGTTGAAGTTGCTTTTGATGAATTGATAAATAAAAAAAATATTATACCAACCGCGATAATTGTTGATCCACCAAGAAAAGGCTTGGATGAAAAAACAATAGAAAATATATTAAAAATAAAACCAGAAAAGCTAGTTTATATAAGCTGTAATCCAGCAACTATGGTCAGAGATTTAGCAAAAATGGAAGAAGTATACAATATAAACAAGGTACAGCCTGTGGATATGTTCCCATTTACAAAACACATCGAAACTGTTACACTTCTAACACTGAAAAATCAAGAGTTTGCTAGAGACATAAATTCTTATATTAAAGAGTATTTAAAAGATTTAACATATGTAAAATAACATATGAAGATATTGGAGAAAAAATGGAAGATAATTATTCAAAAGCATATAAAGAAGTAATTGAAATTAGATATAATTGGACAAATGAACAAGAAAAGAA
Source organism: uncultured Clostridium sp. (assembly GCA_964409925.1). Taxonomy (GTDB): domain Bacteria; phylum Bacillota; class Clostridia; order TANB77; family CAG-508; genus CAG-245. The sequence goes on from CAYPES010000102.1 coordinate 4,411, forward strand.
TTTATCGAAAAATATTTTTTTACAGTATCAAAAGAAAGC
>CAYPES010000103.1:0-4438 GCA_964409925.1 uncultured Clostridium sp.
TTTCTTTTGCTTATTTCTTTTTCAAGCCATGTCATGGCATCAACATAGTTTCTTAAGTGTTTTGATACGTCTTTGTTAGCTTTTGTAATCGAATTTGGATTGTATTCATATGTGTAAACTACTTCATTTGTTGTTGCTATTTTATTACAGCACAATGTATATAATATATTAAATGAACAATCCTCGTATATATCTCCTCCATATCGTCTCTTTATATCAAATGTTATATTGTTTTTATTTATTACACTTCTTCTATACATTTTTCCATGAAGATAGCAATATTGTGGCTCTAAAACTCTAGAATCTGTTTCTGTCTTTTCAAAAAAAGGACCTTGTGCTAAATCGGCTTCAGCAATAATACTAATTAGATTTAATAACGAATTTTCATCAGGCAATGTATCGTCTGCGTCCATAAAAACAATAAATTCATTATTTGATACTTCTAATCCAAGTTGTCTTGCAAATCCTGGACCAGAGTTTTCAATTCTTATTTCAGTGATATTAATAAGTGATGAGTAATTATCAATTATATAATCATAACTTTTTTCTGAACCGTCATTTATAATATATACATTTAATGAACTTCTATTTACTTGTTTTGCAATTGAATTTAACGTTCTTCCAATTGTTTCAAAAGCATTATATGCTGGAATAATAATATCTATCATTTTTTTTTCTCCTTAAAAAAAGAATAGCACAGAAATAGATTAAAATCAATTAAAAAAGAAAAATAAAATCGAACTTAAAAAAATTATACAAAAAATGCCAGAAATATAGCGAAAGATACAAGAAAAAGAAGTACGAAAAAGCTTGATAAATAGACAGATTGATGTTATTATAATTATAGTTTTATAAAACTTTTATTCAAAAAAATTTGTACAAGTTTCTTAGGTCAAATTTTATCAAAATATCGATATTTAATTTTAGTTAGAGGTGTCTCTATTCTTAATGCAAATGATTATTATTTTGCGTCTAACATGATTCCATAAGAAAAAATAATTAAGAAACTAAAGAACTTTTTACTTAGTTATTCCCCCATAAACTTAAAGTAGAATAAAGAAATTAACTCTTATACCAATAATTTTAACATCTGGAGGTGATAGATTAAAAATAATAATATACATATTTACAGGATTACTATGCCAAAATATAAATAAATCCCTATTTTATTTATGAGACTTAAAATATACAAACTATACTAGAGTGAAAGAGATAGCCATTATCGCTATCTCTTTGTTATTAGTAAATGGTTTCATGCTTGAAATTTAGTTAGATATTGGGCTTGTAAATCATATTTTTATCAAATTCAACATGAAAGTCCTCGGTCGGAGCTTTGCTCCTCGAAAACGGACTTTCAGTTTCATTTTTTAAAAATATGATTTATAAGCCTTATAACAGTACTTCTAAATAATTTTAAACATAAAGCCATTTTTGTTTATGAACAAAAAATAAAAAGTCAACATAAACTATACTAAGATAATTGACTTTGGAGGGATAAAAATGACTGAGGCAAAAAAGAAAATATTGGAGGTAAAGAACATAAGCAAAACCTATCAAGCAAAAAATGGAGAAATAGAAGCTCTTAAAAATATAAATTTTGATGTGAATCAGGGAGAATATGTAAGTGTAATTGGACCAAGTGGATGTGGAAAATCAACTCTTTTATCAATAATTGCAGGGCTAGAACCAAAAACATCGGGAGAAGTATACATAGATGGAAAAGTAGGATATATGTTACAAAAAGATAACCTCTTAGAATGGAGAACAATATATAAAAATGTACTATTAGGTTTAGAAATTCAAAAAGCACTAACAGAAGAGAATAAGGAGTATGTAGTAGAACTATTAAAAAAATATGGCTTATATGAATTTAGAAATAAATATCCAACGCAATTGTCTGGAGGCATGAGACAAAGGGTTGCACTAATAAGAACACTTGCAATTCGCCCTAATATACTTTTACTAGACGAAGCATTTTCAGCACTTGACTATCAAACAAGACTAATGGTTACAGAAGATATTTATAAAATATTAAAAAATGAAAACATAACAGCAATAATGGTTACGCATGATATATCTGAAGCTATTAGTATGTCTGATAGAGTAATTGTACTAAGTCAAAGACCAGCAACAGTAAAAAACATATATGATATAGAATTCGATATAGAAAATAGAACTCCACTAAACTGTAGGGAAAGCCCGAAATTCAGTAAATATTTTAACTTAATGTGGAAGGAGCTGGAGGAATATGACAAAGCTGCAAGAAAAGAAAAATAAGACTAAAGAAGTAATATCAAATGATAGAAAAATATATTTAAAGAAAATAAAACTTAGAAGGGGAGAAATATTAATAACACAGATATCTATAGTAGTAATATTTATTGCACTATGGGAGATATTAGCTAGAATAGGAAAAATTGATAGCTTTATAACTAGCCAACCGTCAAGAGTACTGGAAACATTTTTAAATTTATCATCAAATGACCTACTAAGACATTTAAAAATAACATGTATAGAAACTTTAGTTGGCTTTTCGTTAGGCACTATTATGGGAGTTGCTATTTCAATAATATTATGGTGGTCACCATTTATGTCTAAAGTTTCCGAACCATTTCTAGTTGTATTAAATGCGTTACCAAAGGTTGCACTAGGACCCATAATTATTATCTGGGTTGGCTCTGGAACTCCAGCAATTATAGTTATGGCTTTAGCAATATCATTAATAGTAACAATATTAAATATACTAAACGGATTAATAAGCACTGATAAAGAAAAAATAAAGATGGCTGAAACTTTTAATGCTAGTAAATTACAAATATTAACTAAAATAGTAATACCGGCGAACATATCAACATTATTTAATACACTAAAAGTAAATATAGGTTTATCCTTAGTAGGTGTAATTTCTGGAGAATTTCTTGTATCTAAAGGTGGTCTTGGATATTTAATTGTATATGGTGGTCAGGTATTTAAATTAGATTTAGTAATGACAAGTGTAATTATTCTTGCAATAGTCGCGGCCGTAATGTACGAAAGTATAGAAATATTAGAAAAAATAGTAATGAAACAAAGATGAAGTTTGGGGACGGGGGTTAAATTGCATATAAATAAGAGTAAAACTCAAAAGTAGTTCCCATGGCTTTAAAAGAAAGGAAAGTAAGAAAAATGAAGAAGATTATAATAACAATTATATGTGTGTTAATTGTAGCGATAGTGGCTATTATAGCTTTTACATCAACTCATAAAGAGCAAATAGATAATGAAATAAAAACTATTCAGGTGAATGAAGTAACAAGGTCCGTATTCTATGCACCACAATATGCTGCAATAGCAAATGGCTTTTTTGCAGAAGAGGGATTAAACATAGAAATAACAACTGGCCAAGGAGCAGATAATGTAATGACTGCAGTCTTAGCTGGTCAATGTGACATTGGTTTTTGCGGACCAGAAGCATCTATCTATGTTTATAATGAAGGAAAAGAAGACTATGTGGAAGTTTTTGCTCAACTTACTAAGAGAGATGGTTCATTTTTGGTAAGTAAAAATCCAACAGACAATTTTTCTTGGGAGGATTTGAAAGGAAAGACTGTAATTCCAGGAAGAAAAGGTGGAGTTCCATACATGACCTTGGAATATGTACTTAAACAAAATGGAATAAATCCGGAAACAGATTTAACATTGGATGATAGCATAAAATTTGACTTAATGGCAGGAGCATTTACAGGAGGAAGTGCAGAATATGTTACTTTATTTGAACCAACTGCTTCTATGACACAAGATGCAGGAAAAGGTTATATAGTAGCCTCTGTAGGAGAAGCTTCAGGAGAAGTTCCATATACAGCATATTGCGCTAAAAAGAGCTATATTGAAGAAAATAGTGATGTAATAAAAGGATTTACAAGAGCAATATATAAAGGCCAAAAATGGGTAAAAGAACATTCAGCAAGAGAAGTTGCAGAAGTAATACAAGAATATTTCCCAAGCACATCTGTAGAATCACTAGAAAAATCAGTACAAAGCTATAAAGATATAGACGCTTGGAATGAGACTCCAGTATTAAAACAAGAATCATTTGATAAATTACAATTAATAATGACAGAAGCGGGAGAATTAACACAAAAGGCACCATATGAAAAAATAGTGAATAATTCTTTTGCAGAAAAAGTTATTAATGAATAATTATTGCAAATTTTATAAAAACATGTTAAAATGGACACAGTAATTTTATGTAAAGGAAGTGATAAAATGGGTGATGATCCGAGTAATCAACTGAAAATGTATATAAATAAGAGGATTAATATTATCGGAAAATCACTCATTTTGGTTTTCCTTTAATTAGTCTATTTATGTGTTACAATTCTTTTTTATCTGCCGAAATAATTCATATTTTTATAAAATTTCGCAGCTCATATCGAGCGCACGTAGCTCATGTGACGAC
>CAYPES010000104.1:0-4415 GCA_964409925.1 uncultured Clostridium sp.
AGAAACTTTCATCGCTAAAATTTCATCTTTTTCTTTAATAAGTTTTGCTACTTGTCCATTTAGAGAAGCAATTTCTTGTAACATTGCATCTTGGTCTATTGTCTTTTTACGTATCTTACCATATTTTCTTATAGTAAAGAATATAAGAAGTCCTATTAGTATAAATATTAATGCAATTAAGCCTATTGAAATTGCTGTTAAAACCCACTCTGGTCCAGAAAAGTCGTCCTTGTAATTAGAAATTATGCTAGAATATGATTTTATGTCTACAGCCATTTTCAATCCTTTCCATATTCCGCTAAACATTGTTCCTATTCCAGAGAAAAATTGACCCAGAAATTCATACAAAAATTTTGTAAAAGTCTCCATTTTTTACCTCATAAATTTTCTTTTGATATTATATTTTTATTAATCTTTTTATCATAGACTCGTTTGTAATTACTTTGTCGTAGTAATCTAGTTTTTTGCTAGCTATCGTATAATAAAATGCATTTAATCTTTCAAAATTTGCATAGTCTGGCTCGAAAGAATCGTCTAATATTACTGCAAATTTAAATCCTTCCCTCATTAGTTCGTAAATATTATCTTTATTTTTTAAAAACTCTTTATATGTAATTTTTAAGTTGACTTTATCTTGAACTGCAGAATTGTTTATAATATTTAGCAAGCTAGCTAGCTTCCTTTTTTTCTTAAATAAATTTGTGTTAAATTCTATAATATATTGTCTTTTGAAATTCCCTTTTAAAATATCTTGAATAATTTCTGCAGATATTAGATTGTATTCAACTAATAACTTATCTTCAGCCACTAGTCCTGAATTAAATACATTTTCTATTGCTTGTGTGCTGTATAACATTGGAAATTTAATATTATATTTTAAATTTACTCTGTTTGCGTTATTGGCACCTTCATAATCTGTAACTTTTAAATAGAATTCTTCAGTTTCAAACTTTTTTAAAAATTTTTCTTTTTTATCTGCATATTCTTCGTATGTATTACGAAAATTCTCTTTAAAATCTTCATTATCTTTCCTTAATAGTTTTTTTCTTATCTTGTACAATTTTTCTATAATTTCGTCTATGTCTACTCTATAAGAAATTTTATCAAAATACAATATGTAATAAAAGAATAATCCCATATTTTCTATTAATTTTTTCTTTTCTGGCATTGCCCTTACAATGTTTGCCTCTTCTTCCTTTATTGCATTTAAGTAGTTTTTTCTAAAAGTTAAATTGTCATCTTTAGGATAAAAGTTATAAAATCTAACATTTAAATATGCATTCATATATCTTAGAGCAATTTTTTTGCTATATGATCTTTCGAATATTAATTTTATGTATGATATAACTTCATCTTGTGTCATTTTTATATATTCTTGCATTACGTTGCTTGCCATATTTTATAACCCCCTATTATCTTGCGGTAACACCTATTATTGATGTAGAATTTATTATTGGATATGTATAATCTTTGCTTACATCTATCTTGTAAAACCTCACAACAGCACTTGATATAGGCTCTACTTTAAAGGTCATGCCATTTATATAATTGCTTCCATCTATATTCGTTGTAGTAGTCGAGATAGCATTTAAGTAATTTGTGTTTGTCATATCTAGTAGCACTTCATTTGGATCAAACGACAATGTTATTAACGCTGAATAGCATTTTGCTTTGTTTGCATCTGATAAAGTTAAATAAGTGTCCACATCTATTCTATCTCCAACATTGTATGAATCAAATGCGGTCTCTACTTTGTAATATGATAGTGTGTTTGTGATATTTAAATCTAGGTATTGGTTTGACTCTGAATCCACAATTTCATAAGATAGGCTTTCTTGCCCAACTACTAATGTGAATCTGGCAGACAAAGTTTTTGTATATCTCGAAGATGAAGTTGCTGTTATTACTACCGTTACTTTATCTCCTGTTGTTAAGCCTGTATTTGGCGTTATTACTAAATTAAAATAATCACTATTTGAAGTTGCTGGAATTATTCCACTTGTTTTGCTAAGCTGGCATATTGCATTTGATGTACATTCATATGTAATATCATAGCTTATATCATATGTCGCTTTTTTTAAGTTGTTCTCCATACTATTCATATTAACAGTTATTGTATATGGGTCAATACCTGTCCAATTATCAATTTGATAAATTGGTGAATTTTCTTTTAATTTATCACTGTAAAAGTAGAATTCTTTTGTTCTAACAAAGAAATTGTTTATTCCATTTAAAACATATCTGCCAAAAGCAGAAACCAATGTTATAAAGCATAAAGCTAGAACAAGTATTATTATTATTTGTTGCTTTTTGTAAATGCTTTTTGATTTTCTTTCTTTTTGCATATACGTTTCCTTTCCTTAGTTTATATTACCTGTCTTGAATTTACAGTTATTTCAATTCCTTCAATTACATCTTGATAATTTATAGTATTATATTTTGCTGGAAATCGCAATACTAGTTGATATGTATTTGTTTCATCTTTTTTATATGTAAATGAATTTGTATCTGTCGTTAATTTTCTAAAATATGTTCCACTTTCATCTTGTACTATTTCATCGTTTTTTAAAATGCTAGTTGCTCCTGTATCATCATAGTTCTGATTCATGTATAGCTCATAATCTATTGGTAAATTAGTGGTCGTTCTAATTGACAAGTCATATTCCATATCTGTTTCGCATCTATTTGTTCCATCTGTATTTGATATTGCAAAATCATATACATATGGTGTGTCACTTGGAAATAATGAGTCCAAGTTTAAGCTCATGGTTTTATAATCCTTATTTATTACATAAAAAGCTACTGGTACATTAGGGTTTGTAGTGGCTGAGCTCTCATATTTAGAATAAGTAAAAGAAATTAACTTAATTAAAAGAATTAAGCTTAGTAAAAGTATTAATATTTTAACAATTTTTTTTGCTAGTTTCTTGTTTTGCATTCTTTTACTTCTCCTTTGTAAACCCTATTCTTTTTTTGGTGGATTGTAATAAACAATAGCAGTAATTAATATTACAGTTATTATAATTGCTATTAATACCGATGGAGTTGTTAATACTTTTTTCCATATTCCTACTTTTGGAATTACAGCAACTACTTTTCCTAGCACCTGTTTATTTGATATTGGAAGGTCTTTACTACTGTTTGCATCTCCTTTTGTAACTATTTTTTCTCCATTTATTTCCAATACCCTATGTGTTACAAAATGGTCTTCTTCTTGATATACGATTATGTCGTCTGGTTCTACACTATCAGTTATTTTTACAATAACTAAGTCCCCTATTTCTATAGTTCCAGACATACTTCCAGTTACGACTTCGAATGCTGTGTATTCAAAAATGTTGGCATTCTGCTTATGTTGTACTTTTGTTTGTATTACATATGTAGCTGCAATTACAATCAATATACTTATAATAGCGATTACTATGTCTAGTATTATAGCTAGAATATTTCGTAATATCTTCATGTGGTCTCCTCTGGTACATATTCTTCTATTGTTTCTCCTAAATATTGAGTTGCAGTAACGTTTATTGGTATATTTACAGTGTAGCCTTTTAATGTTCCTAAAGTTGTATCCATTTGATTGTTGTTTTCATCATTTTCCCAGCTCAATCTCACTTTAATTTTATTTGTTTTTCCTGCTTTAATATCACTAAGCGAAATGAGCCCTGTATAGGTAGTTTCAGCTGTTCGTGTTAATATATTTCCACTTTCAACCTCTTCTACAGATACAATACTTATTTTATCGTTAATTAAATATTCTTTGTCTAGTTGAATTGAATATTTTATAGATACATCCGTCTTTTTAGGATCTATTATGATGAAAAAATTTCCTGTAACCCCTGGTGCAATTTTACCATTAGCGACATGACTATTTTCATCCATTTCGAAAGAATCTATTGTAAATTTATTACTACTGTTTGCCGTTATATCTTGGCTATTTACATATATTCTCCAAGTTGCATTTGCTTGTTTTACAACTCCTTGTGTTTCACTATAAAAAAGGGCATATGTATTTATTAATCTATATGCCACAATTAAAATCATAAATAATATTAGTATAATTAGGATTTTCTTAAATATTTTTTTATTCATTATATTTCCTTATTTAGACTTTGCTTTTGATTCTTTCTTTTCTGACCTTATTTCTGAAAATACAACTGTTATCTCATAAATGAAAGCTATTAATGATGGAAAAACAATTAAGAATAAGAATCCCCATTTAGACTCCAATACACTTAATATTCCACCAACAACTGGAATAACTGTTGCACCATCAGCAGTCCCTAAAACATATTGACTAGAAACATCATGGTCTCCTTCAAATGTAAAAGTTATTTCTGTAGATGTTACAATCTCTTTTTTTACTACTGGTGCTAAAGCAACATCTATCTTTTTATTTTGTGAGTTGTAAAAGA
>CAYPES010000105.1:0-4386 GCA_964409925.1 uncultured Clostridium sp.
CTCGGTCGGAGCTTTGCTCCTCGAAAACGGATTTTCAGTTTCATTTTCTAAAAATATAATTTATAAGCTTTATAATAGTATTTTTTAGAAATTTTAAACTAGAACCATTATCTTGTAAAATAGAAAACTGAAAAATGCAACTAAAATGTTTCAAATAGATTAAAAAAATATTGCAATTGCGTTAAAATTTACTAAAAAATAATAACATATGATATAATTATGCTGAAAGTATACATAAAATATTGTAAAAAGATACAAAATGTGGTAAAATAGAAGATAGGTATTATGAGATATTAATTAAAAGGAGATTGTATATGGGAGAAAGAGTAAATAAAGTAAAAGAAATGATTGAGGAACATGAGGCTAGTTTTGAAAGCCTAAAAGAATCTACTAAGCAATATGATGAACAAATAAATCAATATGTGGTAGAGAGTAATCAGAGAAAATTACATATAGAAAGACTAGAAGAAGAAAAAGATACATATGCAAAGGATGATAAAATTCTATTAGAAGAATATAATAAAAGTATAGAGCAAGCAGAAAAAGAACAAGAAGAAACTGCAAAGCAAAAAGAAGAATTAGAAGAAAAGAAGAGAAAATTAGAAACAGATGTAGAGAAGGAAATGCAATCTTTTACTAGACATGATTCAATATTAAAACAATTAACTCAAGAAGGAATGCAAATTGATACAGAAATTTCAAAAATAAAACTTGATATGCAAGCCAATCTTTACAAGCAACAGACATTCAAGCTAGAATATGACCAAGACGGTAATGCAATAAATGGTATGGAATTTGCAAAACTTGACAAAGAATATAAAGATTTAACTGACCAATTAAATGAATTAAAGGAAGCTAAAGCTTTATGCCAAGAATATATTCAGAAGTATCATGATGAGCTTGATAATGATGCAAAGAAAAAGTGGGCAAGCGTGCAAGAAACATTAACCCCAGAACCAACAAAAACAGAACCAGCAAAACCAGAACCAGAAAAACCAGAACCAACAAAGCCAGAACCAACAAAGCCGGAACCAACAAAGCCAGAACCAACAAAACCAGAACCAGAAAAACCAGAACCAGAAAAGCCAGAACCTGCAAAAGCAGGAAAAGCAACAAACATTAGAGATTATTCAGAAAAGCTTTATGACAAAATGACTCCTAAACTAAGAAATGAGATCTTTATGTATGCAACAGGACAAACTAAAGAACCAAGTGAAAATGCTAAGTTGATTTTTGATGAACTACAAAAACGATATGGAACTGATGTAGCCTCTAAAATTGAAAATAATGTTAAACAGATGTCTGCTAAAGAGTTCTTAAAAGTTACAGAAATAAAAACAGATGTAACAACAGGTTTAATAACAATAGATTTCAACTGTGGAGAAAAATTTAAACCAGTTATAGTAGACCTAAGAGAATATGGTAACAAAGGAATTCAAATGGGATCTGTAAAAAATACACAAAAATTAGCTTCTAAGTTTGAATTTGATGAAGAAATAGCAGACCCATACGTTATAAGAGCACTAGAGAGAGCTACAAATAAGCAGTTAGAAAAATTAGGATTGGATAAAGAACAAATTGGAGAAACGGACATTCAAAAACAAATTGACATTTACGAAGAAGCACTAGAAACATCAAGGGATGAAAATCCAGAAGATAAAAAACTAGATATAAATATTTCATATGAAAAGTCAAACAAGGAAAATCCTGTTAAAGCAGGAGGTAAGAAGTTTGAAAAAGCGCTAAGACCTTTCCTAAGAGAAGCTCAAGATTCTGCTTATGTAGAAATAGATGACTCAATAGATATTCGAACTGGATTGGAAAAAATTAAGGATGCACTAAGTATGCCTTGGAAATGGTTAACAGGAAAAATCAAACCACTTCCTGCAGGAGGTAAATATCTTAAAGAAGATGATAAATCAGAAGATGATGAACTTACGAAGGTAGCTAGAGGATTAGGAATAGAAGCTCAGATGAATATTGTTAAAAATAGGCCTACTGGAGAAATAGACGAAGACTTAACACCAGAACAAGAAGAAAAACTTAACAATATGCTTAGAGAAGATGCAGAAAAGAGGAGCATGAAACCAGAAGCTTCTGCGAAATTTGAGTCAAGACCAAAGGCTGAACGTGACGACGATGATGAATGGGAAAAATAGATAGAGATTTAGAAAATCAACTGTACCAAATGGTGCAGTTGATTTTTATCTAAAATTCACGTATACTATATGAAGAAAATTTACTTTATAAAGTAGATAGAAAACAGAGAAATAAAAAAGCCGATTAGTAAAAGGAGAAAATAAAATTGAAAAATATATTATTTGTAATAGCAATGAAAAAAGAAGCTAAAGAGCTTGCTGAAAAATTAGAACTAAAAAAAGTTGATGAAGAATATAACAAATTAGAAGTATATAGAGACAAAAATATAACACTTTTAATTTCAGGAATAGGAAAACAATTAACTTTAATCAACTTAACAAGATATTTAGAAAACTGCACAAAAGAAGAAAAACCAGATTTAATTATAAATATAGGATACGCAGGCTCAACCAACTCAAAAATAGGTGAATGGGTTAACGTTAGCAAATCATATAATTACGAATGGAACATACCGGGGGAGCAAAAGTATACAGTTGAAGGATTTGAAAACGATAAAATAAAACTGTTATCACAATTAGAAATAAATAACTTAATTAGTGAAAAAACTAAAACATTACAAAAATGTAATATTAAAGAACTTCCTTGCTATAGTGCAGAGTGTTTTGTAACTTCAACAAATATAAAAGACGATGTAGTGTTTGATATGGAACTTCATTCAATATACATGATTTGTTGCATATATGGAATAGATTTGATTTCACTAAAGAAAGTAAGCGATAATTTGAACTTAGAAGACTATTACAAAAACATAGATATGAAAGAAGTAATGGAGCTGACAAGTGGACTTAAATTTATTTCATACTTATTATCATAAAGATTATGCCACTAGATATTAGTTCTATGTTTAAAATCTAATTAAATATTGTAGTTACAATTCACAGTTCTTGTTGTCTATATGCAGAAATAATTAATATTTTTATAAAATTTCGCAGCTCATGTGACGACACGATATTTCGGCTCATTTTATAAAAATATTAATTATTTCTGCTATATTTGTGAATTGAAACTGAACTTTAACAAAATATAATTTTTCTGTTATTTATTGTATTTTTCGATAAATTATTATAAAATGGTAGCGTAAAATGGATAAGATAGATAAGTTTATATATAATAAAATGGCTTTAGGGGAGAAATAGATGTATTTAAAAAGACTAGAATTGCAAGGGTTCAAATCTTTTGCAGATAAAACAGTTTTAGAATTTAAACCAGGAATTACTGCTGTTATCGGACCAAATGGATCTGGTAAGAGCAATATTTCTGATAGTATAAGATGGGTGCTTGGAGAGCAAAGTATGAAGTCTCTAAGAGGAGCAAAAGCTGAAGATGTAATTTTTGCAGGTACTGAAAATAGAAAATCTTTAGGTTTTGCAGAGGCTTCTATTGTTATAGATAATTCAGATGGAAAGCTTCCTATTGAATATAATGAAGTTACGGTTACAAGAAAGTTGTATAGAAGTGGTGAGACTGGATATTTTATAAACAAAGTTCCATGCAGATTAAAAGATATCACAGAATTATTTATGGATACAGGTATTGGTAAAGATGGATATTCTATTATAGGACAAGGAAAAATAGATGAGATTTTAAGCAATAAATCTGATGATAGAAGACACATATTTGAAGAAGCTGCAGGAATTGTAAAATATAGAACTAGAAAAATAGAGTCTGAAAAGAAATTAGAACAGACGAAACTTAATTTACTTCGTATAAATGATATATTATCGGAAATAGAAGGACAGATTGAGCCCTTAAAAATGCAAGCAGAAAAGGCTAAGAAATTCTTGAGTTTAAGAGAAGAGCTAAAAAGTATAGAAGTTGGGTTATTTGTATATAACATTAATTCATATAAAGAAAAACTTGAACAAATTGTTAAGGATTTAGAAATTCTTAATTCACAAGAAAATGACGAAAATGAAAAACTTGAGAATAGCCAATACAAGAAGGATATTTTAAAATCTAGAATAGATGAGCTAATTGCTGAAATTGAAAATATGCAAAACATTGGGTTTGAAAGCAAAACTAAAATAGAACAACTAAATTCACAAATTAGCATCTCGAAAGAAAGAATATCAAATAATAATGCAAATATAGAAAGATTAAATAATGAAATTGAAGAGTTAAAACAAAGAATCAACGACTTTAATGATGAAAAAGAAAATAAGTTATCTAAGAAAGATAATTTATCTAAAAACAAAGAAAAATTTGAAAATGAATTAAAAGAAAAAG
>CAYPES010000106.1:0-4342 GCA_964409925.1 uncultured Clostridium sp.
CAAAGAAATTTAGAGATACTGTTATAAGAGTTTTAGAAGTATTTAGAAAGAACTTTACGAAAGAGATAATCTTACCAGAAGAACAATTATCTAATTTTTTTTCTGTAATAGAGCCATGCATAAAAAAAGATCTACAGATAGATGAAGAACAATACAAAAAAGTAGAAAAATATGTACCAGCGGAATTATATGCAAAGCTATATTTAGATTACAATGAACAAGGATATTTATTAGCTGATATAAGATTTATATATGCAAATATAGAAGTTAATCCGCTAGATAATAAAAAACATGATGATTTATTGTCAAGAAATACGATCAAAGAATCAAAATTACTAAATATGTTTGTAAAAAGTGGATTTATGCTAGATCAAAAAAATAGTAGATTAGTCTTAGCTAATGATGATAAAATATATGAATTTTTAACAAATGACATGAATTCATATATGAAGAAGTTTGAGGTATTAGCAACAGATAATTTTAAAGAGAAAGAAGTAAAAAGTACATCTTCAATAAACTTAGGTGTAAGAATTGAAAATAACCTATTAGACATAGATCTTTCTAACTTAAATTTTAATCCTTCTGAATTGCAACAAATAATGAAACAATATAAATTAAAAAAGAAATATCATAGATTAAAAGATGGCAGTTTTATAAATTTGGAAGACAATGATACTATAAAATTTATAGAAAGCATAACAGAAGATATAGATGTTGATTATAGCAAGATAAAAGACAATAATTTGAAATTACCAATGTATAGAGCTTTATATTTGGATAAGATTCTAGAGAAAAATTCATTTGTACATGTTTCAAAAGATGATGAATATAAAGACTTAGTGAAGAACATTGATGTAAAAGAAATAGATGGTAATATAGAGCTACCAAAAAACTTAAATGCTAATCTAAGAGAATATCAAAAAGTTGGCGTACAGTGGCTAAAAATGCTAGATTACTATGGATTAGGTGGAATTTTAGCAGATGACATGGGCCTTGGAAAGACAGTACAATTACTAGCTGTTATTTGCTCATATATAGCCAATAATGGAAAAAAGCCAACTCTTGTAGTGTGTCCAAGTTCACTATGCCTAAATTGGCAAAATGAAGCGGATAGATTTACAACTGATATAAAATCTATTGTAATACATGGAACATTAGAAGAAAGAATAAAGCAGATAGAAGCTATTCCTGAATATAATATTGTAATAACATCATATGAATTGCTAAAAAGAGATATAGAAGAATATCAAAAATATAATTATCAATTTAAGTATATTATTGCTGATGAAGCGCAATACATAAAAAACAATAACACACAAAGTGCAAAAGCAATAAAAAATATATCTGCAGAGACTAGATATGCACTTACAGGCACTCCTATAGAGAATTCTTTGTCTGAACTATGGTCAATTTTTGATTTTATAATGCCAGGATATCTATTTGGATATAGAAAATTTAAGGAATTGTATGAAACTCCAATTGTAAAAGATAATGATGAGCGAACGATGCAAAAATTAAAAAAAATAATAGAGCCATTTGTGTTAAGAAGAATCAAGGGAGAAGTTCTAACAGAACTTCCTGATAAAATGGTAACAGTACTAAATAGCCAAATGGTAGAAGAACAAAAAAATATTTATTTATCATATTTGGCGAAGGCAAAGAAAAATGCAATTGAAGAGATTAAGGAGAATGGAATTGAAAAGAGTCAGATAAAAATTCTCGCATTACTTACAAGATTAAGACAAATATGCTGTCATCCAAGTTTATTTATAGAAAATTATAAAGGTGAAAGTGGCAAGTTAAATCAATGTATAGAAATAGTAAAAGATGCAATACAATCAGGTCACAAAATACTTCTATTCTCAGGATATACAGGGATGTTTGAAATCATAGAGAAAGAGCTTAACAAAGAAAATATAGAATACTTAAAATTAACAGGACAAACAAAAGTGTCTGAAAGAATTGACTTAGTTGACGAATTTAATAATAACCCAGATAAAAAACTATTCTTAATTTCATTAAAAGCAGGAGGAACAGGACTAAACTTAATAGGTGCAGATGTAGTTATACATTATGATCCTTGGTGGAATTTATCTGCGGAAAACCAAGCAACAGATAGAACATACAGAATTGGACAAAAAAGAAATGTACAAGTATACAAATTAATTACTAAAAATTCTATAGAAGAAAAAATATACGACCTTCAAAAGAGAAAAGAAGTATTGATAGATAGTATGCTTTCAACAAACCAAACATTTATAAGCAAACTATCTAAAGAAGATATAATGAATTTGTTTGAGTAAATAAAATTGACAATGTTGTTGCAATTTAAAGATTTTACTGATTACATCCCGAAATAATTTATATTTTTATAAAATTACGCAGCTCATATCGAGCGCACGTAGCTCATGTGACGACACGATATTTCGGCTCATTTTATAAAAATATAAATTATTTTGGTTAAATTCTAAAATGTTAAACCGTGAATTGTAATAAAATGTCGATGAATATTTGGGAAAATTTTAAAAAACTGATTGACAAAAGAAATAAATAATAGTATCATAATTATGATACTAAATAGGATAAGTACTGTGCATATTATCAAATCCCAGATGTTGTGGCATCTGGGATTTTTCTCATATGTATTAAATCAATATATATAATACTAAAATTGCTTCAGTATTAAATATATAATGACTAATACCATCAATAGAATAACACTGTGCATGTCATCACCTCCTTTAGTAAACTCTACATAAAGTAGGCAAAATATATTATATAATAAAAATGGCTAGAAATAAAGGAAAATCGATAGACAGAATATGACAAAAAAGTTGAAAGGATAGAAAAATGAAGAACGAAATTACAATAATTGGAGGAGGCCTTGCAGGCTCGGAGGCAGCTTATCAAATTGCAAAAAGAGGAATTAAAGTTAATTTATATGAAATGAAGCCTAATAAATTTTCACCAGCTCATTCAAACGAAAATTTAGCAGAGATTGTATGTAGTAATTCTTTTAAGTCGAATTTACATACAAATGCATGTGGCTTGCTAAAAGAAGAGCTTAGAATATTAGATTCATTATTAATACGCATTGCAGATGAAACTGCTGTGCCAGCAGGACAAGCTTTGGCAGTAGATAGAGAGGAATTCTCTAAAAAAGTGACTCAAGAATTAGAGAAAATGAATAATGTAAATATTATAAGAGAAGAAGTTGGAAATGATAAAATCTCATTAATAGATCTATCGAGAGATGGAATCCTTATAATAGCTACGGGGCCACTAACTTCCGATGGATTGGCAAAAGAAATCTTGAATATTACAGGAGAAGAAGATTTACACTTTTATGATGCCGCAGCTCCTATTATATTAAAAGATAGTATAGACATGAACATAGCTTTCTATGGAGATAGGTATGAGCAAGAAAGAGAAAAAGACGAAGATGTTGAAGAATGGAAGAAGAACAAAGAAAAACAGAAAACTAATAAGGAAAGCTATATTAATTTACCAATGAATAAGGAAGAATATGAAAAATTCTGGAATGAATTAGTAAATGCCGAGGTTGTGGAGCTTCATCAATTTGAAAAAAGGGAAATATTTGAAGGTTGTATGCCAGTAGAAGTTATGGCAAAGAGAGGAATAGATACATTAAGATATGGTCCTTTAAAGCCAATGGGATTTACAGATCCAAGAACTGGCTATAGACCATATGCGCTAGTTCAGTTAAGACAGGACAATAAGGATGCTACAATATACAATATTGTTGGTTTCCAAACCAATTTAAAATTTGGAGAACAAAAAAGAGTTTTTAGTATGATACCGGGACTAGAAAATGCCGAGTTTGCTAAATACGGTGTAATGCACAGAAACACATTTGTAAATTCTACAAAGTTATTAGACAATACATATCAATTAAAGAAAAATAACAATATATATTTTGCAGGCCAAATAACTGGAGTAGAAGGATATGTTGAATCCATATCATCGGGATTGGTTGCGGGAATAAATGCAGTAAATCAATTACTAGGAAAAGATAAATTTGAGTTTTCTGAGTATACAATGATAGGAGCATTAGCTAAATATATATCAACACCAAACCAAAAGTTTCAACCAATGAATGCAAATTATGGAATACTTCCAGAGCTAGAAGGCAAAAAAATAAGCGATAAAAAGCTAAAATATGGAAAAATATCTGATAGAGCAATAGAAAAGTTACAAGATAATGTTTCTTGTTTAAAATTTAATTAAATATTGTATTTAAGCTTATAAATTATATTTTTATAAAAGTTCAACATGAAAATCCTCGGTCGGAGCTTTGCTCCTCGAAAACGGATTTTCAGTT
>CAYPES010000107.1:0-4271 GCA_964409925.1 uncultured Clostridium sp.
GCGCTATAGAATATTTAAGTAAAGGAATAAAAGAAGGAAAGAAATTTCAGACGCTTCTTGGCGTTACTGGCTCAGGGAAAACCTTCACAATGGCTAATATTATACAACAAGTTCAGAAGCCTACACTCGTTTTGGCTCATAATAAAACTCTAGCAGGGCAATTATATTCTGAATTCAAAGAGTTTTTTCCCGAGAATAATGTAGAATACTTTGTATCTTACTATGACTACTATCAGCCGGAGGCATATATTCCCTCTTCTGATACTTATATAGAAAAAGATTCTTCTGTAAATGACGAAATTGATAAACTTCGTCACTCTGCTACTGCTGCTCTTTTTGAGACAAGAGATGTTATAATAGTAGCTTCTGTTTCATGTATTTATGGTTTAGGTGACCCTATCGATTATGAGCATATGACAGTTTCTTTACGTCCAGGAATGAAAATCGAAAGAAATGCAATGTTGAAAAAATTAATAAATATGCAATATTCTAGGAACGAGTTAGACTTTAAACGTGGAACTTTTAGGGCTAAAGGAGATATTGTTGAAATATTTCCATCAGATTATGGTGAAAGTGCTATAAGAGTTGAGTTCTGGGGCGATGAAGTTGAGAAAATTTCAGAAATAAACCCTCTAACAGGAAAAAACATTGCTACTAGAAATCACATTATGGTTTTCCCTAACTCTCACTATGTTACAACCTCTGATAAAATGGAACATGCTATTCATACTATTGAAGAAGAAATGAAGCAACAAGTTGAATATTTTAAATCTCAGGGCAAATTAATAGAAGCTCAAAGAATAGAAGAAAGAACCAATTTTGATATAGAGATGATGAAAGAAACTGGCTTCTGCCAAGGAATTGAAAACTATTCTAGGCATATTAGTGGTCGTGAACCTGGTAGTGCCCCTTATACCCTATTTGACTATTTTCCAAATGACTTTTTATTGTTGGTTGATGAGTCTCATGCTACAATTCCTCAAGTACGAGCTATGTATAATGGTGATAGAGCAAGAAAAGAATCTCTAGTAAAATATGGCTTTAGACTTCCTTCTGCCTTTGATAACAGGCCTTTAAAGTTCGAAGAATTTGAGCAAAGAATTAATCAAGTAGTATTTGTAAGTGCTACACCAGCTGATTATGAGAAAGAGCATTCTAATGAAAATATAGTTGAACAGATTATACGTCCAACAGGTCTTTTAGATCCAGAAATTGAAGTAAAGCCTGTTGCAAATCAAATAGATGATTTAATAGCTCAGATACATGAAAGAATTGAAAAAAATGAGAGAGTTTTAGTTACTACCCTAACCAAAAAAATGGCAGAGGATTTAACAAGTTACTTAGCAGGTCTTGATATAAAAGTTAGATATATGCACTCTGATATAAAAGCACTAGAAAGAATGGAAATTATTAGAGATTTACGTCTTGGAGAATTTGATGTTTTAGTTGGAATTAACCTATTAAGAGAAGGTCTTGATATTCCAGAAGTTTCGCTAGTTGCTATATTAGATGCAGATAAAGAAGGTTTCTTACGTTCAGAACGTTCGCTTATTCAAACAATTGGACGTGCTGCTCGAAATACAGATGGAAAAGTTATCATGTATGCTGATGAACTTACAGATTCAATGGATAAAGCTATTTCTGAAACTAATAGAAGAAGATATATTCAAATGAAATATAACCAAGATCACGGAATTATACCTCAAACAATAAAGAAATCTGTAAGAGATACCATAAGAGCAAGCATTGTAGAAGAAGCTTCTGAAAAATATGAATTGGACAAAGATACAAGCATTGAGGACATTATTAATAAACTTACAGAAGAAATGTTGCAACATGCTGAGAAAATGGAATTTGAAGAAGCGGCTAAATTAAGAGACAAAATAAAGGAATTAGAAAAATCGTTATAACAATAAGACCTACTTTATTATAAATCACAATTTATATTTTATATTAGCAGGAATAATTAGACTTTTATAAAAGTTCAACATGAAAATCCTCGGTCGGAGCTTCTTCGAACTCCTCCAAAATCGGATTTTCAGTTTCATTTTCTAAAAGTATAATTATTTCTGCTTTATTCTAACATTTTAAGTTGTGATTTATAATAAAGTAGGTCTTATTGTTATCTTTATTATGATTCTTTTGATTCCATGTCTTTTTTATTTACCAGTTTGTTTCTTAATTTTAAAATTCCGTACATGACATAAAACGGCAAAAACATTTGCACAAGGCACATTATAATTGTAAATAATGGTCCTGTTATTTTATAAATTATTTCTATTGGTGTTCCTGGAAAATTATTCGATATAAACATTAAATTACTATTAAATATGCGATTTATAATATACGCTATAATGCACATTGTTCCAACTAAAGTAGCAAAATATTTTATATCACTCGCTACAACTTCTATATAACCTGTTGCATTTATTAAAAGACCTAAATATACCATGGTTCCATGGAAGAAAAAACTATGCAAGCTAACAATATGGAATGCAGGATATGCAGGGAGCGAGGTTGTTGGCATAAGCATAAATACAAGTCCTCCTATAATTCCTCCTGTGGCTAAAAATACATCACCCATTCTTTGTAATTTACCACTTGTGAAACTACTAAGGAGCCCCGCATATAAAAGCATGCTACAATAATAGAGTGGCACATAATTATTTAAATTTCTCGGATCACCATTGCACAATCTAAAGGCTATTTTTAATATTTCTAAGCACCACATAATTATTGTACACTTTTGAATAATTTTTTTAACCTCTTCTTTGCTTTTATGGACGGTTTTTTGTAACGCAACTATTATACACATAACAGTTATTACAATTAATTCTAAATGTCCTAATGTAAACATTCCACATGGTTTATATTTTCCTACTTCTGCAAACACCATTTATTCTTACACTTTCTAATACATTAATTATTGCATTTTAATTTTAATAGAATTATAACACAAAAATATTTTTTTGTAAGGATATTTCAATATTTTTTTCAAAAACTCTAGACTTTTTGATATTTTTTGTGTATTATTATATAGTAAATAATTTTTTGAACAAGAGAGGATGAATTTATAATGAGTAAGTCTTTAAAAATATTATTAATTGGTTTAATATGTACTTTTTTCATTTTTTCTACTAATTGTTTTGCAGTAAATATAGAGATGAATTTAGATTCGAATATAATAGATTCTAATATAGAGACTTTATCTAATAATATTGCTAATAATGTTACTAGTAATGTTTCTGATAGTCCTTCTAATACTGTTTCTTCAAATGTTGAAGCTTCTAATGCTGTATCTAATAACGGAGCAAGTAGCTCTACACAACAAAATGGCACTGATTCTACCTCACAAAGTTTCACATCAGAGTCAACAACAACATCATCTAATAAGAATGTAAGCGTTTCTGATACATTACAAGCTTTGCCAGAGTCTGAATTAGGTCTTACTAATATATTAAATATTCTTCTTATTACAGTTGGAGTTGTTTTAATTCTCTTATCTGTCGCAATTTTTATAAGATTGAAAAAATAAATTTTAAATATATTTTTGAAAGAAACTTTTTTAAGTTTCTTTTTTATTGCAATAAGTTTCTCAACATATTTTCCATTTTTTCGATGTATATTTTAATTTTATAAAACAATAATAATATTATTATCAACAGAAAAGGAGGAAATTATGAAAAAGAAATTTTTTGTTATATCTGCTTTACTAGTATCTCTTTTAGCAATTTCAACTTCATATGCTTTTGCAAACACTAATATGGTAAATACTGTAGAACATGCCGCACAGAATATAACTTCTGACGCAGGAAATATGTTAAATAATAGTGCTAATGCAACAAAAAATACAATAAATAATATTAGTGCTGGTACCCAAAGAACTGGAAATAATATAGTTTCTGGAACAACAACTAATAATAACAGAACAGGAAACTATAATGCTACAAGAACTAATACTAATGCAACGTGGCTTGGTATGGATTCAACAGCTTGGACATGGCTAATTATGGGAATAGTTGCTGTTGCAATTATAGCTCTAGTTTGGTCTTATGCTAGACAAAAAAATACTTCTACACATTCTAATAATGAATAGGTATTTGTCAATAAGCTACAAAACTTAGTAAATAGCTGCTATTTAATGGTTTTATGTTTAAAATTATTTAGAAAGACTATTATAAAGCTTACAAATTATATTTTTAGAAAATTCAACATAAAAATCCTCGGTCGGAGCTTTGCTCCTCGAAAACGGATTTTCAGTTTCATTTTCT
>CAYPES010000108.1:0-4262 GCA_964409925.1 uncultured Clostridium sp.
TTTAATTGGCACTGTTTAGCAAGTTCACCCAAATCAAATTCTGTAATCTCTCTTTGCATCTTGTTTGTATCGTATCTGGATAAAGTTAGTAAGTCGCTTACTAAATCTGCCATTCTTCTACCTTCTGAGGAGATAACTGACAAGAATTTTTGCTGTGTTTCTCTATCGTATTCTCCGTCTTGAAGAGTGTCTGCATATCCAATTATGGAAGTTATCGGAGTTTTTAATTCGTGTGATACGTCCGCCACGAATTCTTTTCTCATATTGTCTAATTTAACATGCTCTGTAATATCTTGAATAACCGCAATTATACCAGATGATAAGTCATTTTCATCTTTATAAGAAGCAAAAAACACATTTATTGTTTTTTCTCCTATATTTATTTTTTGCTCTGACCAATTATCAAGATACATTATAGCTTCCATATTTATATTTACATTATATCTTTTAAAGATTTCATCGAATTTATTTTCTTTATCTATGTTTAACATTTGCTTTGCAGCGGGATTTATATGCATAATATTACCTTTTTCGTTAAAAGCTAATATTCCATCCTTCATATGTAACAAAATTGCTTCTATTTCTCTCTTTTGCCTATTTACATTATTCAACTTTTGTTTCATTTCCCCTGTCATTAATCCTATAATGTTTGTAATAGAATCAATTTCTGTCTTTTTTTTCTTCTTTCTTCTATTTTTTTTTACCTTTATTAATTCAATATTTTCACCACTTGCTATTTTTTGAGCATTGTTAATCATATTATTTATTGGTTTTACTATAACTTCTGAAACAAATATTCCTATAACAAATACAATGCAAGAAAATACTAATATAGTTCCTAATATTAGTATTTTTGTCTGATGAATTTGAGCATTTATAGTCTCATTTAATTCTTGTGTTGTAAGATTTGTTGTAGAATTAATAAATACATTAGGTTGATTCAATATGTGCACAAAAAAGGCTCCCATACCAGCTATTATAGTTATTCCTATTACTAGGAATATTAGTAATATTTTGTTTTGTAATTTTTTCATTTTTACTATCATTCCTTCCTAAGGTACGACTTTAATTAGAAAAGAATTGTTAATTATTTAGATGCTAAGTAGTATCCTATTCCTCTTTTATTAATGATTATTTTTGAATTTTTAATGCTATCTCCAAGCTTCTCTCTTATTCTGCAAACTGTAACATCTACTGTTCTTATATCCCCATAATATTCATAATTCCACACTTTTTCTAGTAAAACCTCTCTAGTTACAGGTACTCCTGGTTGCATTGCTAAATATTTTACTAATTCAAACTCTTTTGGAGTTAATGATTTAACTTCTCCTTTTACTCTTACTTCTACTTTTTCTAAATCTAATTCCAAATCTCCAACAACAATTTTGCTCTTCTTTTTGCTTTCTTCTTTATCCATTTGTTCTTTTTTATCTTCAACTTTTCTCAAATTAGCTTTTACTCGTGCCATCAGTTCTCTAACGCTAAATGGTTTAGTAATATAATCATCTGCGCCTAGCTCTAACCCTACAATTTTGTCTATTTCATCATCTTTTGCAGAAATCATTAATATTGGTACATTATAAGCTTGTTTTATTCTTTTGCACACGGTTAACCCATCAATTTTAGGTAGCATAACATCAAGTAATACTAAATCTGGCTTTTCCTCTAATGCCACATTCAAGCCCATTTCCCCATCTGTAGCTTCTAAGGTATTATATCCTTCTTTCTTTAGATTATATACTAAAATATCTATTATTGGTTTTTCGTCATCAACAACTAATATTGTTTTTTTATCTGGATCTAATTCTTCTCTCATAGAAGTTCTCTCCTTTATATATTATCTTTCTTCTTGTTCTGTTTCAGGAATCTGATTTTTTGTTTGATCTTTCGTTTGCGCAATTTTTACAGTTCCTAAGCTTCCGTCCGCTTTAGTTATTAGATCGTAGCCACTCTCAAATTTTATTCCGTCTTCAAATGTTTGTATAATTCTATCAATTGGCAAATCTTCAAGTTTTTGATTTTCAAATGAAAATCTTGCATTTAATAATGATGTAGCTTCAATTACTGCTTCTGCTAATTTTTTATCCATTGTGTTAGTAGTATTAAAAAAATTTCCATTATTGTTTATTGTAGTTCCATTTGGTAGTTTAATCATTAAGTTATGTGTTATCTCTTGGTTTTCTCCAATATCCAAATAGTCTTTTATTTCGATGTTGGCTATTTCATCTAGTTCTGTTATTCCGTATGCTTTAGCTACTTTTGCTCTAATTACGTTAGTGTAATTGTCTATTACAAAATCTTTAGATTCGCATATTGTTCTACAAGCATCTATGTAATTTTGCTCTTCTTGTAAGCTTCTTCCTTGTTTATATTGTAGTTGCTTATATGTTGTAACCGCTTTTGAAAGCTTATCTAGTTGGCTCATATTCTCTGCTGTAATTATATCTTTCATAATTACATTATTTTTTATATTCTCCATATACTTGCTAGTAGTATTTGCTATTACTATTGCTTCTCTTGTGCTTTCCGCATGGTTTGCATTTTCAGCCATATTGCTTATTAATCGTGCCGATGCAGCTCCCGTTCCCAATCCTATTACTCCTGCTAGTAGGTATGCAGCAAAACGTTTGTTAACTCTTTTAGGCTCATTTTTAATTTTTCTTCTTTGTTTTTCGCCATTCTCATATCTTCCTCTG
Organism: uncultured Clostridium sp.; assembly: GCA_964409925.1. Lineage (GTDB taxonomy): Bacteria > Bacillota > Clostridia > TANB77 > CAG-508 > CAG-245. The sequence goes on from CAYPES010000108.1 coordinate 2,697, forward strand.
TATTGATTATTAACGTTTGAATTTGACCTTTGTTGCTCCATAATATATTCCTCCGATTCACTTCTTAATTACGATTATTATAACTCTACTACATATACTTGTCAAAGCTTTTTTACAATATTATTACTGTTTTGTTACAAATGATATTTTTATGTTTAAAGCTCTTTAGAAGAATTGTATAAAGCTAATAAATCATATTTTCACAAAATTTAACATGAAAATCCGTTTTCGAGGTGCTTAAAAGAAGCTCCTACCAAGGGATTTTCATGTTAAATACTGTAATTATTTTTATATTAAATATTACCAAAAGCAAACTAATTTATTTTAAAATTAGTTCACTTTTTACTTTCATTATATAAAAATCTCTATATTGTATATTCCACCCAACTTTTCTAATTTTACTCTTCCATCCTCTACATCTTTACCATTACATATTACTTTTGTTTTTTGTTCTAATCCTGTATTTGTATTGTTATTGTTTATTACCCTTATATTATATATACTTTCTCCATATTTATATTTAATTTCATAATCTCTCCAATTACTTGGAATATGCGGTTCTATTCTTAAATATCCATTTTCAATATTTAGGCCTAAAATATATTTTATTCCAGCAATATACATCCATGCGCTAGAGCCTGTATACCATGTCCATCCTCCTCTGCCTGCTAGGTTGCCTTGTCCATATACATCCGCAGCTATAACATATGGTTCTACTTTATACTTGCTACTTTCATCTTTAGTTCTTGCATGTTCTATTGGATTTATCATTCTAAAGTTTTCGTAAGCTTTATCATTTAGGTTCAGCATTGCCTGGGCAATTATTGTCCAAATGGCGGCATGTGTCTGTTGTCGTTATGACCATTTTTCTTAAATTTGCAAGATAATTGCATTTGACGTTGTTGTTCTTCAAAAGAAAATCCTCGACGTACCTTCGTACGACTGCGGTGTTTCTTTCTCGAACGCCTAGCCAAATATCAATTCTTTTGCAAATTTAGCTCTATGTCAGTCCAACTTATCACCTGTTCAAGCCGTTTTAATCTCATATTTCTTTTTAGCACATATAAATTTATTTAAATTTTCATTAACTTCTTGTAATGGTTTAAAATTGAAATATATATCAACTTGTTTGTCACTATGAATTTCAATTTTTTCTATAAATTCTCTAATTATCTCTTTTGTTGGGTTTTCCATATTAAGAAATTCCTCTACCAAATTATCTAACCTAGTTTCATTTTTGGTTTTGTTATTTTCACCAGATAATTCTTTTTCTAAATCTTTAATGTTTTGTTCATATCCTTTTACAGCCTCTTTTATTCTATTTGCATTTTTCATGTATTCATCAAGTGTGATAATTCCTGCTAATCTATCATCATACATTACTTCTAGTTTTCTAGTTTCACTCTCTATTGCTTGTTTAAAAGATTCTATTTGATTTTTTATATCAAATTCTTTACACTGTTTTGTTTTAGCTTTTTTTGCAATTTCTTCAAGTTTTTTCGTATTGGTATATGTATCTAAAGATAGTGGTGATGAAAATCTAGCACTTCTACATGTTGGTAATAC
>CAYPES010000109.1:0-4258 GCA_964409925.1 uncultured Clostridium sp.
TTTAATGGCAAATCTAATTTTTTGGATAAGTCATTAATCTTTATTTCTTTTCCATATTTAGAAAGAAAATAAAGATATAAAAATACTTTTATTGAATCACTACTAGCCTGAGGAAAGTATTCTGTAAAGAATGCATCAGGAATGCTTGTAGTTGAAAATAATAATGAATTATCGGACTGTTCTAATTTCATAATTTCACCTCATAATTAAACAAATTATAACATCTTTTTTATGATTTTACAATAATAATAAAATCTTATATTATTAAATCTTGTTGAAGAGATAAAGCTTGCTACTAAAAAGAAATTTTAATAAATATAAAAGAGTAAAAAATATATTTTCATTGTTAGATGTAGCTATGCTCGCAATTAAAAGTGGTAGACATAAGACAAGAAATAAAGATATTTTTAGCGTTATGTTATGAAAGATTAAATTAACTAAGCAAAAAGTAAATATCTGCCATAAAATATTTGCAAAAAGAGAAAAGTAATCTATAATCCCTAGAAATTTAATATGAAGATTATAGTTTTTTGGAAAAATAAATATCATATAAACTCCTTATTTAAAAATATTTCTTAAATTAAACAAATTTGTATTCATTTCCATAGAGATACCACCTAGTAGTTCTTTTACGTATGAATTTGATTTTGTTAAAATAAATATTGTGCTAATATAAGATATTTGAGAAAATAAATCATTAGATTTTACATTTAAAGAAAAGAGTAATGTTAAAATTAAAACTATGAAAATTTGTACGAATATTAAAGAAAAAAATGCTCGAGACCATGATTTGAATATCCATGAAGTAGAATTAGTTGTTAATGATAATAAAGAAAATGGAAATAATAAAATTAATAATTTCACTAAAATATATCTGATGGAATAAGAAAATAATAAATTAATTAAACCAAATGAGAAAAATGATTTTAACATGCCATTAAAAGAAAAAATATTATAAATTTCTGAAGAATTATCAATATAAATTGAACTTAAGACTAAAGTACTAAAAGATATTTCTTCACCAGATATGGATGAGCCTAGAGAACGAAAAATATCAGTAAGAATAGATGCGATATCTAATATTTCTTTACAGATAAATTGTGAAAAATTAATGCAAATGGCAATAATTAATATCTTAGTTAGAAATTGATAAGGCTTTTCAACATAATTACCGGAAAATGGAGCCAGATAAAGCTTAGAACAATAATAGATAAATACTCCGAGTAACATAGCATTAGCTATAAAGGGTATACCATATTTAGAGTCAAATATTGAATTAAAAAAAGAATCTGAAAGTATGGAATTATTAATAAATACTGTTTTATCCAGTAATGAATATAGAGATTTATCTAATGAAGAAAATAAAGTTGAAAAAAGTTTATTTATGGTTTCAATTATTATTTGAGAATAGTCAATTTGCAAAATATCAACTCCTTTTAACCAACTAAACTTTTTATAGCAGATAAGATCAGATCAATAGCAAGAATAAACGCATAAGAGAACAAAGAGCTTCTTATAATCTTCTTACCCATTCGTATTTTTTCTTCATCACCAAAACTAAATTTTTTCATAAAAACTCCAGTTCCAACTGCTACTGCGGCTGCAGGAGTAGCTAATTTAATAAGCCAATCTTCAATTTTGGAAAATGCGGAGTCTAGTTTAGAAATCAATTTCGGATCAGCTGCTAGAGAAGTGCTAGGAAAAATATAAAATATAAGAACGAAAGTTAAAAATAGAATAATTAAATTTCTTTTCATAAAACCTCCTTTAATTAAAATATGGTATCATTTTTATTTTTTGTGGATCTAATATTTTGGTGCCATCTGATAAAAAAGACAAGCATTCAAAAGTATTTAACTCTCTAGAGAAAAAATTGGTATCGACAATATAATCATGTTGAAAATAAGTATTGATACTTTCTGACAGATTGCTGTTTCGTGATTCTAGAGAGTGTGTAAAAATATTGTAGGACGTCTCTTTGGCATTTTCAGAAATAGTTTTTGAAGTTTTTTCAAAATCCATTTTACCGTAATTGTTTTTGAGCATCCTCTATAGTAAATATATCATCAGAGCGAAACCATAATTTATTTACTAAATTTTGCACGATTACTTCCACTGAATATTTATTGTTCAAAGCGTTTAATAAAGAAGTATAACTTTGTGTAGATACAATGTTGATACATTTTGATTCTCTACTTTGAGAGAAAAAATTTGCATCTGTAGCTGAAACATATTCACTATATTCGTCAGAAATGAAAGCAACGGGATGGATTACGGGAGTTGGATTTGATAATTGTCGCAATACTTCAGTCTGAAAGTCTAATTTGAGATATGTAGCAATTATTTTTGATAAATTTCTATATTCATTGATATTCATATTTAAAACGACAATCTTGCCAGAATTAATGACGTCATCGAATCCTACAAAGTTGTTATCAACTTCAGAAGGACAGAATGTAGCTAATATGTTTGCATCAGAAATAAAACAATTAGTTATTCTTGTTATCTCCGATTTTAATATGTTCATTGTTCTAGAATCTAAAGAAAAAAATTCTTTTTCAAAAAAACTTATTGATGAAAGCAAATCATAGACTTGAGTCTTATTAAATTTATTTTCAATAAATTTTTGGCGCAATAAAGAGATCTTTGATGAATAGTATTCAAAATTTGTAACTAGATTATGAATTTCCTGAAAGGTAACATAGTTGTTATTATATAGCCTACAAAGCTTTATTGCTTCAGAAAGAACAGTTTCAGATTTATCTATCCAATAAGACTCTGAATTATTTGGAGAGAAAAGTAAAAGTATGGTTTTTAGTCTATTAGCTATTACAGAGGCTTTTAAAGACTTTTTATCCAGTGGATTATATGTATATTTTCCAGATATTTCGATTGGAATGACATCTTCCTCACGACCATATTGCTTAGCGTATTTCAATACTTCATAGTAATAATTACCCTTTACGTCTAAAATAAGCATTCCAAGTTTATCTTTTCTTGAATTAGATTTATAAGAGATTAACTGTCTAGTAATAGGATACATAGCACTACTTGTTTTACCCGAGCCAATAGCACCGGTTATAAGAATATTTTGGTATAGGCCTTTTTCTGGTAATATTACAGTTTCACCAGAATTGATATTTTTTCCTAAAACAAGGTGCAAATGTTCAGCATTGGATTCAGACTTTTTTTTATGTTTTTTTAAATTTATAGGAAAAATTTTATGTAACAGCAAATAACACCAAATAAAATTCGAGATAAAAGAAAATATGATAAACAAATATTTGATATTTTGCAAAAGTAAAGGATCTTTGCTGGATAGATTAAGAATTTTAAAACCTAAATTGATTACAATATAATTACTGTTAAAAATGTCTGAAAAAAAATAAAGTTCGCAATATAAAAAAGTAACAGATAATAAGATAGACGATAGTAATTTAAAAAAATAAATAAATTTAATCACCTCTTTTTTGACTATTTTTTATCTCTAATATAGAACCTTGCTTGTTGTGAAAGATATATAATGAAAAGTAAGAATAAATAAAATATAGAACATTAAAGATATTTAAAAATAATAAAATAAAAAATAAATAAATTTTTAAAGAAATCACTCCTTCCAATTTTTTCCATAATACAATAAATTTTAAAATTTGTCTATACTTTTGAATAAAAATATGATAAAATTTAAAAAAATGTTACAATTCAGAGCTTTTGTTGACTTATCTGCAGAAATAATTTATTTTTTATAAAATTTCGCAGCTCATATCGAGCGCACGTAGCTCATGTGACGACAAGATATTTCGGCTCATTTTATAAAATATAGATATTTCTGCTATATCAAAAAATGTACACTGTGAATTGTAGCAAATAATAAATATATTAGGAGGAAAACTATGAAAATAGAAAAAAATACCAAAATAGGAGAGATTGTTGAAAATGCCCCAGAAAAAGCAGAAATATTATTAGAAGTAGGAATGCATTGTTTAGGATGTCCAGCTTCTCAAGCTGAAACATTAGAAGAGGCTTGCGCAGTCCATGGAATAGATGTAGATGAAGTATTAGAAAAGCTAAATGCTTAAAAAATAGACTAATAAAATAAAAAACTAGTAAAAAATAAAAAAAAATAAATAAAACCGTTGACAAATTAAAGAAAATAGTGTAAAATAAAACATGCGTTGACCAAAGATATTTGGGTCATTAGCTCAGGTGGTAGAGCACTTGACTTTTAATCAAGTTGTCCGCGGTTCGAGTCCGCGAT
>CAYPES010000110.1:0-4184 GCA_964409925.1 uncultured Clostridium sp.
AACACAAAGTGGAGATAATTATGCAAAATCTTATTGGCTGGCTTCGCCTGGAGCTTGTGTGGGCTTTACGTGCTTTGGGCCTGGCTGTGTTTTCCGCGGCCTCGTTGGCAGTGGCGCCGACTTATTCTACTCGGATGGCGGCTGGGATGCCTATAGGTTTGCGGTCCGTCCCGTAGTTTATCTAAATTCTGATGTCACAGTTGAGCAAATACAGGAAACAACAGGAAGTACTACTCCTTGGAGCTATGATAATAGTTCACCAGGTGCAGGAAGTGGAGATGCAAGGGATGGAGAAGCAGGAAATCATGGCAATTAATATTATCAACTAAGATATAGCCCTAAGAAGGTCTCGTGACTTCTGAGAAGCGATTTACAAGAAAAAGACAGAAGTGTTACACAATAACATTTCTATCTTTTTATATGAGTAATAATTTATTTTAAAATTTTGAGTTGCACACTTAAATTTACATCAGAAGACAATAGCTATAGCTATCTTGAGGGGACGGATATAGCAAGATATATTCGTGATGATTTAAACAAAGCAGAATCTTTATTTGATGTTGCTGGTGAAAGAAAGTTTATACTAATTAAAGATGATGCAAATTATACAGGATATGCTAAGATAAAGATTCGTAAATAAAACAAGAAAAGAGATTCTATGATTTAGGGGACGGAGCTTAAAAGTACACTATGTAGTCGATGTCCAAAGCAACTAAAATTACCCGCCCCTAAAATGACATTTGAGATATTCTAAGATTTATTCTGTAGAATATTTTTTTTATGTCGAAAATAGTCAACCAAAAATATAGATAAATGTGTAAAATCTCTTGAAAGAAGTAAAAGAGCGGTATATACTCAAACAAACGAAACTAGAGAATATTTAAAGAAAAAATGTAATTGAAAAGAACAAATTTTTGTGATAGTATAATATAAATTAAAAGAAACAAACATAAGATAATGTAAATTGTAGATAAAATAAAGTAAAGAATAGAGGAAGTAAATTGCAATTAGAAGGTCAAGTAATTGATATTATATATAAAAATGAAATAAATAGTTATACAGTTGCTACTTTTGAAACAAGTGAAATGGAAGAAACCACCATAGTAGGATATTTACCATTTGTAAATGAAGGAGATAATTTAAAAGTAACAGGAGATGTAGTTAAACATCCAGATTACGGAGAACAATTCAAGGTTGCGACTTTTGAAAAAACAATGCCAACTACCCCTGAAGCATTAGAAAAATATTTAGCGAATGGAAATTTTAAAGGTGTGGGACCAGCAACTGCTAAAAAGATAGTAAAAACGTTTGGGAAAGATACAATTAATGTAATTAAATTAGAACCTAATAAATTAACTCAAATAAAAGGAATTAGCAAAGAAAAAGCTCTAGAGATTGCTGAGCAATTTCTAGCAAACTGGGAAATCTGGCAGATTGTTGGATTTTTAGATAAATTTGGAATAGGACCACAAAGCGCGGAGAATGTGTATAAGAAACTAGGAGAAGGAGCTTTAGAGAAAATAAGCGAAAATCCATATATATTAATAGATGTTGCTAGCAAAGTAAATTTTGAAAAGGTAGATAAAATAGCACTTGAATTAGGAGTTGAGCAAGACAATTATAAAAGAATTAGAAGTGGTATAAAATATGGGTTAGAAAAGATAGGGCTAAACGGCAATTCATGCGTTTTATATGAGAATCTACTAAAATATGAGCAGGATTTATTAAGAGTAGATGTGGATAGCATTGAAAATACAATTATTAGCATGAAAGCAAAAGGAGAACTAGTACTTGAAGATAGGGATGACGGACAGGAATGGGTATATTCGAAGCCGTTCTATGATGCAGAGAAAAACATTGCAGAAAGAATAATAGGATTAAGAAATGCTGATAATGTTAAAGAGATAAAGACTTTAAAGAAGGATTTAGAAAAAATAGAGAAAAATATAGACATACAATTATCTGAAAAACAGAGAGAAGCGATTGAAAGCATAAATGATAATAATGTATGTATTATCACAGGAGGACCGGGTACTGGAAAAACAACAATTATAAAAGCGATTATAGAACTGTATAAAAAGCATGGAATGAAACCTGTATTATGTGCTCCAACAGGTAGAGCAGCTAAAAGAATGACAGAAACAACAGGAGAAGAAGCCAAAACTTTACATAGATTATTAGAACTTGCAGGAATATCTGATGACACAGACAACTTTAATACAGAGCTATTGGTAACTCCTATAGATGGAGATATTATTATTGTAGACGAAGCTTCAATGATAGATATGTTTTTAATGAATTACTTAGTAAAGGCAATATACAAAGGAACTAAACTAGTGCTAGTTGGTGATACAGATCAGCTACCATCAGTAGGGCCAGGAAGCATTTTGAAAGATATAATTGAATCTAGCCAAGTACACACCATTACATTAAATCAGATATTCAGACAAGCTGCCAAGAGTAAAATAATTGTAAATGCACACAGAGTAAATGAAGGAGAAAACTTTATTGGAGGAAAAGTAAAGGAAACTAAAATAGATGAAGAGAATATAGAATTGTTGGATGATTTCTTTTATATTAATGAGACTAATCAAGAAAAAATACAACAAACAATTATCAGCTTATGTAAAGGCAGACTAAAAATATATGGAGATTACGATTTCTTTAATAATATTCAAATAATTACTCCTACTAAAAAAGGCAAATTGGGTACAAAAGAGCTAAACGTATTATTACAAAATGAACTAAATCCAGTAGAAGAAGAAAAAAATGAAAGAGATTTTGGAGAGATTAAGTTTAGAGAACAAGATAGAGTAATGCAAACAAAAAACAATTATAATATACTATGGGAAAAGGAAAATGAAAGAGAATTCAAGAAAGAATTAGGCAATGGCATTTTCAATGGAGAATTAGGGATTATAGAAAGAATAAATAAAGAAGAAAAAACAGTAAAAGTTAGATTTGATGATGGAAAGGTTGCAACATATGATAATGCAGATTTAGAGCAATTAGAGCATGCATATGCAATCACTGTACATAAATCTCAAGGTAGTGAGTTTGATGTTGTAATTCTTGTTGCAAGCCAGAGTGCACCAATGCTTTTAACGAGAAATTTGATATATACTGCAATGACAAGAGCAAAAAAATTGTTAATTATAATAGGACCACAAAGTGTAGTAAACTATATGATACAAAATAATACAACAAGACAAAGAAATACTGGATTAAAATTTAAGCTGGAACAAATTGGAGAAAAAATATAATTATAATCGTTGATTAGATATAAAATATTTGATCAATGATTTAATTTTAGGAGGCTATAAAATAGAATTTTTAGATAATTTACTTAATTTAATATATCCACCAGTGTGCGCTTTTTGTGGAAAGATTGATAAAAATTTTTTGTGTGAAAATTGCAAAAAAGAAGTAGAAAAAATCGAAAAATTATGCATTGATAAATATAATTCAACAAATTATGAAGAACATATGTATATGTTTAAATACAAGGATATAAGAGAGAAAATATTAGCATACAAATTTAATGACAAAGCATATTATTATAAGACATTTGTGAACATTTTGTTAAATAATAAAAAAATGTGTGAAATTTTAGAATCTTATGATATAATAATTCCAGTTCCAATCCATAATAAAAGAAGAAAAGAAAGAGGATATAATCAGACTGAACTAATAGCAAAAGAAATTGCAAAAAATATTGATGGATTAGAATATACAAATATATTGATAAAGAATATTAACACAGTTCCACAAAGTACATTAAATAAAGAACAGAGAAATATAAATTCTAAAAATGTATACAAACTTAAAAATCTTGATAATCAAACAATACAACAGAAAAGTGTATTAATATTTGATGATATATATACAACAGGGGCTACTGCAAATGAATGTGCAAAAGTAATAAAAACATTACAACCATATACAATAGGAATACTAACCATAGCAAAAGATTAATTGTAGAAAAATTAAGATAAAATACGAAGGGAGATATATAATGGATGATTTGGTAGAAAGCATACTAGACTATATAAGGGCAGATTATACAGATTACGCAATAATGATTAATGGCGAATGGGGAAGCGGAAAAACTTACTTCTGGAACCACAAGATAAGAAACAAAATAGAAGCAATGCAAGTAAATGGAAAAAAATATACCACTATAT
>CAYPES010000111.1:0-2950 GCA_964409925.1 uncultured Clostridium sp.
CCTGCTGGATTTCTTATCAAAAAAGCTGCTAAGGTTAATAAGGGAGCTAGTAAAGCTGGTAGTGAGACAGTTGGTAAGATTACGCAAGCGCAATTAAGAGAAATTGCTGAGACTAAATTACCGGACTTAAATGCTTATACAGTAGAAGAAGCAATGAAAATTATTGCTGGTACTGCTCGTAATATGGGTATTGAAGTTCAAGATTAATAAGTAATTCATATAGGTTGATGACCTATGTGGGAGAGATGATTTCCGCTATCTCGCCAAATTAGTACATTGTACTTGTAACCACATAAGGAGGAATTAAAGTGAAAAAAAGAGGAAAAAAGTATTGCGATGCTTTAGCTAAAGTCGAAAAAGGTAAACTTTATACTAAAGAAGAAGCGATGAAATTAGTAAAAGAAACTTCAGTTAGTTCATTTGATGCTACTGTTGAAGTTGCTGTACGTTTAAATTTAGATACTAAAAAAGCTGATCAACAATTAAGAGGTGCAATAGTGTTACCTCATGGTACAGGTAAAACAAAAAGAGTATTAGTTATTGCTAAAGGAGAAAATGCCACTAAAGCTCGTGAAGCTGGAGCTGACTTCGTAGGTGATGTTGATATGTTAGAAAAAATCGAAAAAGAAAATTGGTTTGAATTTGATGTTATGATTGCTACTCCTGATATGATGCCTTTACTTGGTAAATTAGGTAAAGTATTAGGACCTAAAGGATTAATGCCAAATCCTAAAACAGGTACAGTTACTACTGATGTTGTAAAAGCAGTTGATGAAGTAAAAGCTGGACGTGTTGAATATAGAACTGATAGTTTTGGAAATGTTCATGGTGTTATTGGTAAAGTATCTTTTACTGAATCTCAATTAATTGATAATTTAGATGCTTTCATTTCAACTCTTTTAAAAGTAAAACCTGCAACAGTTAAAGGTGATTATGTAAAAAATGTATCTGTAACAACTACTATGGGTCCTGGAATTAAAATTTTAGTAAATTCTTTTGACAAATAGTAAGTGTTAAGTTATAATAAGTGTAATTTGTTGGTGCCATAGACAGTAGGTATAAAAGTAAATCCTACCGAGGACTTATTAAAGTAATTAAAGTTCTCATGGATTATTGAGAACTTTTTTATGGCTCACTAAATAAAAATATAAAAGGAGGTGTGTTTGATGGCAAGTGCTAAAATCTTAGCTCAAAAGCAAGAAGTAATTAATGAAATTAAATCAACTGTTACTGATGCTTCTACTATAGTTTTATTTGATTATCGAGGACTTACTGATAATGAATCTAAAGAATTAAGAAGATCATTAAGAGAATCAGGTTCTGATTACAAAGTATTTAAAAATACTTTAATGTCTAGAGCGTTCAATGATTTAAATATTGATTTATCTTCTAGCTTAGAGGGTCCTAGTGCATTAGCATTTGGTACAGATGCAATTGCTCCAATCAAAGTTTTATCAGATTTTGCTAAAACACATCCAGCGTTAGTTTTAAAAGTAGGAGTTGTTGATGGAGAAATATCAGATCAAGCTGCTTTAGCAGAACTTGCAAAAATTCCATCAAGAGAAGGTCTACTTACAATGCTTGCTGGTGCAATGATTGGAATACCAAAAGATTTATCTATTTGTTTAGATTTATATGCTAACCAAAAAGATGCTGAATAATAATTAAATTGTTAATTAATAAAAAATTAAGGAGGAATAAAAAATGGCTAAATTAACAAAAGAAAGCTTTATCGAAAGCTTAAAAGAAATGAGTCTTTTAGAAATTAAAGAATTAGTAGATGCAATGAAAGAAGAGTTTGGAGTTGATCCATCTGCTGTAGCAGTTGCAGCTGCTCCTAGTGCTGGTGCAGCTGAAGATGCTGGTAGTAGTACAGTTACTGTAGTTATCGCTGATGGTGGTGCTGCTAAAGTTAACGTTATCAAAGTTGTTCGTGAACTTACTGGATTAGGATTAAAAGAATCAAAAGATATCGTTGATAGCAATGGTACAGTTAAAGAAAATATTTCTAAAGACGAAGCTGAAGAAATTAAAGCTAAGCTTGAAGAAGCTGGAGCTACAGTTGAGTTTAAGTAATAGTAATTTGATGTATGTAAATGGAAATTAAAAGTAAATAGATTAAAACCCTGATTCAGTTTTATACTAAATTGGGGTTTTATAATTTAGTATATAGCTTTCTCTTTCATTATTGTAATATTCAATATATAATTTAATTAGTTTTGAATCATCTTTGGAATGTTTCAAGCTAAATTGATAAACAATTCTTATTAAGAAAAATGTTCAATGATTAGTTTACTGAATTGTCAATTGGTGTTTCTGGCCGACTCATTGAGCTTTGAATATTAAATTCATTAAGAAGATTGCTATAATTTTTAGAAGAATAAAATGGAAATTAATCTCTATGCAAAATAATCTTATCTTCAATTTTTTTTATTTAGCTTAAAATTTGAGGCAATTCTTCAAAATAAGTGTTTCTATCTTCTTTTTTAAGATAATCCATATCAAAGACTTTCTTTATTTCAAGAATCAAAATAAAGGGTTAATTTGTAGTAAGAATTATTTACCAAAATGCTTTCATATCAATCTAGAAATGGTCTTTTTATTTGTAAATTGTAAATTTTTAGTGGATAAAGTTCCCAAGACTAAGTTGATAAACTAATTGAGGATATAATTAGGATAATAATAGAAATAATACTATGTGATGATATGAATTTTTAACATCTTGGTTTCTTTAGTACTGTTATGTTTATCCTGAAGTTTGATGTAGTTCCTCTTTTATATTTAGATATAGTGGTTATGACGCTATTTCTCAGCATTTTTTAACTATAAATGGTATGATTCGTATCACTTTATCTAAGCATTATAGTGGTTATTTATATATAATCCAATGACAGCTATGAATATAGTTATTGATATTGGTACTCTTTCTTTTCATAACTTAATAGAGGTA
>CAYPES010000111.1:2960-4174 GCA_964409925.1 uncultured Clostridium sp.
TTATTGTCTTGTGGTTTGAATTGTTCAAAATATAATTGCTTTTTTTTCTCAATTATAGTATTATATGGGTACGAAGGGAGAACTAACTATTTTATATTTAATAGTTAGTTCTTTTGTTTTTAATATAATATATGGAGGTATACTTTGGCTCAATACTTTGATAATGTTAATTTAAAAAGTGAAATTAAGCAAATAACTGTTAAGATTTTTAATACTGTTTTAAAATTAAATACCGATAATGGTGTCTTTTCTAAGGATAAACTTGATTTTGGAACGAGATTACTTTTAGAAAATTTACCACTTGATATTTTTAGTGGTAGAGTTTTAGATATTGGCTGTGGTTATGGTCCAATTGGTTTATATTTAAAGAAAGTAACTAATTGTAGTGTTGATATGGTCGATGTCAATAAAAGAGCTTTGCATCTTTCTTTGATGAATGCAAAACTAAATTCTTTAAATGTAACTATTTTTGAAAGTAATGCTTACGAAAATATAAAAGAAAAATATAATGTTATTGTTACTAATCCTCCAATTCGAGTTGGTAAAGAAATATTATATTCAATCGTGATTGGAGCTAAAGATTATCTTGTTGATGGTGGCAGTTTGTTTTTAGTAATTCATAAAGACCAAGGTGCTAAATCGATGATAATCGACTTAAAAAAATATTATGATGTAACTATATTGGCTAAAAATAAAGGTTTTTTTATAATTCAATGTGATTTTCATTGACTTGTTGATTAATTTGTGCTAATAATATAAATTGGCAACGTATTATTTTTGGTAAATATGTTCTTTGATTATTATGTGTATAGGGGTGAATTTTAGTGGCATATAAGGTAATAAAATGTGGTGACCACCGCGAAAGAAGAAGCTTTTCTAGAATTAGAAATACTTATGAACTAAAGGATCTATTAGAGATTCAAACTAAGTCTTATCAATGGTTTGTAAATACTGGTATTAAAGAAGTTTTTGAAGACTTATTCCCCGTAGAAAACTTTGCGGGTACTTTATCGTTAGAATTTGGAGATTATCATTTTGATGAACCAAGATATTCTATTAAAGAATGTAAAGACCGTGAAACTACTTTTTCTGCACCATTAAAAGTTGATGTAAGACTTTTTAATCATGAAACAGGAGAAGTAAAAGAACAAGAAATTTTCTTAGGCGATATGCCAATTATGACAGATAGTGGAACATTCATTATCAATGGTGCA
>CAYPES010000112.1:0-4139 GCA_964409925.1 uncultured Clostridium sp.
CTGCATATAGACAACAAGAACTGTGAATTGTAATTATGCAATATTTATTACTGAACTTGGACCATCTCGCTTTGCAACTTGAACTTTTATGTCAGATTCGTCATGATGATTAGCAATAATCTCCTCAACTACTGTTTTGTAAGCTAATTCTGGAAAATTATTTTCCTTGCTTAGATGCCCCAACATAACAGAAGTAAGACCAGTTTTAATGAGCTTTGAAATAATTTCTCCCGAATTATTATTAGATAAATGACCATTAGGACCAGCTATTCTTTGCTTTAATGAAAAAGGATATCTAGAATATTTCAAAATATCTGGATCATAATTAGATTCTAGTAGAATAAATGAACTTTTTTCTAGAGTATTCATTATTTCAGGTGTAATATGACCTAAGTCTGTTGCAATACTTATTTTATTATTTTTATTAAAAATGTTGAAACCGCAAGGTTCAGCAGCATCGTGAGGAATACTAAATGGCTTAAAAGATAAATCTTTAATTCCAAATTCTTTACCAACAGAGAAAAATTTTTGGTTTTCTTCCAAAACTTTTTGCTTTTGTTCAGGCATAGCCTTCCATGTGTTTTGATTAGCATAGACAGGAATATTATATTTTTTTGAAATTGTTCCTAAACTTTTTATATGATCAGAATGTTCATGAGTAACCAAAATTGCATCAACATCAGAAATATCAACGTCAATAAGAGAAAGTGCAGAAACAATTTTTTTTGCACTCTCTCCAGCATCAATTAATATTTTTGTGTTATCTGTTTCAACTAATAAGCTGTTGCCAGTACTTCCACTAAATAAACTACAAAATTTAAACATTACTATTTCCTATTCTTCCGATATTCTTTTAATATTTGCTCCAAGTTTTCTAAATTTATCTTCTATACACTCATATCCTCTATCAATATGATTTAAATTGTACAATTCTGTTTCTCCATTGGCGATTATTCCAGCAATTATTAAAGCAGCACCAGCTCTTAAATCTGATGCATATACAGGCGCACCTGACAAAAAATCTACTCCTTCAAAAACAGCGGTTTTGCCTTGAGCCGTAATATTAGCTCCCATTTTATTAAGCTCGGCTGTATATTGAAAACGAGACTCCCAAATACTTTCATTTATAATGCTTGTGCCGTCTGCAACTGAAAGAACAACACCCATCTGTGGTTGTAAATCAGTAGGAAAACCTGGATATGGTAGTGTTTTGATGTTAGCTTTGGATGGTCTAGTGTCACACCATACGTGCAAAGAATCATCGCCTTCTTCAACATTACCTCCAACTTCTAATATCTTAGCTGTTAAGCATTCCAAGTGTTTTGGAATACAATTATGAATAACTATGTCTCCCTTAGAAGCAACAGCTGCAAGCATAAATGTTCCTGCTTCAATTTGATCTGGAACAATAGAATATGAAGCATTACCATGTAATTTTTTTACACCAGTAATCTTTATCATATCTGTACCTGCTCCACGAATATCGGCTCCCATTGTATTCAAAAAGTTAGCTACATCTACAACATGTGGCTCTTTGGCAGCATTATCAATAGTAGTTGTCCCATCTGCAAGTACAGAAGCAAGCATAACATTAATAGTAGCTCCAACAGATACTGTATCCATATAAATCGAAGTTCCAACAAGTCTTGAAGCTTCCGCAGATATCTTGCCTTGTGCAACACATGTAGTAGCTCCAAGGGCTTCAAAACCTTTTATATGTTGATCTATAGGACGAGCACCTAAATTACATCCGCCAGGAAGTCCAACTTCAGCTTTGCCACAACGGCTAAGTAAAGAGCCTAAAAGATAATAAGAAGCTCTAAATTTACTTGTCATATCTAAAGGAGCTGTGGTTGAAGTTATATTTCTTGTATCAATTTCTATAGAATTATTGGAAAGCCAAGTAATTTTAACTCCTAATTTTTCTAATATTGAACAGGAGATTTTTACATCACTAATATTTGGTACATTTTCTAGAGTACAAACTCCATCAATTAATAAAGTAGCTGGAAGAATAGCCACTGCTGCATTTTTTGCACCACTTATGTATACATCTCCTTGAAGTCTTGTTGGTCCATTTATTACTAATTTTTCCAAATTAAAAACCTCCCCGTATTTAACAGTTTATAATAATAATTAAAAAGCTAAATATATATATACCATAAATAAGAAGGATTTACAATAAAAAATTAATATAATTATTAGTTACCTGTTAATAGATAATAGTTTCATGTTTAAAATTATTAAAAATAGCACAATTATAGCTTATAAATTATATTTTTATAAAATTGCGCAGCTCATATCGAGCGCACGTAGATCATGTGACGACACGATATTTCGGCTTATTTTATAAAAATATAATTTATAAGCTTAAATATAAAAGATTTAGGCAAATTTTAAACATGAAACTATTATCCATTAACAGGTATCTTAAATTTCAAAGTAAATTCCAGAGATAGCTTAACAGGAATTTACTTTTAATATATTAATTATTTGTTGCTAACTTTATTTTAATATTTTCAAATAATTCTACAATTTTAAATTTAAAGCTAAGATCAGAATTATTAGAAGAATCGGTTATTAGATTATATTCTTCTTCAGACATATTTTCTTCCAATAATTCTTTTGAAGAATCTGGAACTACTCCAGAAGAAACATCGACAAAACAAAGAGGTGGGAACATAACACACCACCAGTTATGACCAGTAGCAGATCCAATCTTTACTCTTAAAGCATCATACATACCAGCTGGTAAAGTGATGTCTCCATATTCCTTAGTAGGAAAATCATATTGTCCTATTTCAACAGATACCGTATATTCATATCCGTTATCAGATATAACTCTTTTTGCTATATTTTTAAAATCCTCAACATGATTTTGAGCGATAGAGATAGCTTCTTGTTTAGAAGAAACATTTGAGCATAAAGAATTCATATATTCTAATAAGGAATCTCTAACTTTATATTTTAAATTTTGATCCTCCTCAGAATCACTGTTTGCAATTACATGAAGTCTAAAAACACTGTTTGAAATCTCTGAAGATACAGCATTTACATACGAAAAAGCTGAAAATAAAATAAAGATTGTAAAAAGAATAAGCAAAAGTAAAAACCTGTAGATATTATTTTTTCTAAATTGCTTTTTTAACATTTTCAATCACCTCGATATTATACTTAATATTTAATAAAAGTATTTACTAAAAAAATTAAAAATATACATATTTGGTAAAAAACAATATTATAAATTACAGTTTTTGTTGATTAACCACTGAAATAATTGATATTTTTATAAAATTTTGCAAGCCAAAGTTATTAAATATATTTAATAGCATTATGTAACAAAAATGTAATAAAAATGCAAAAATAATATAAATAAAAAAACAAAAAATACAATAATTAGGCGAAAAATACAGCCACTGTCGAATTATGATATACGATTAATTTGTAACAATATTGACACAAATATGTAAAAATGGTAAAATTTACCATAGAAAGAAAAAGCGGAGGTAAAAAAATGACTGATATTAATAATAATATAAAAACAGTTTGTAGTTTTTATGCAAGTGAGTGGCACTTAGTTACTATGTTGTTGCCAAACATAGATAAAAAAATTAATAAAGGAATTAAAATTACCACAATACTAGAAAAAGATTTGAAAAATAATATGGAAGCATTATTAAAAAAATTAAATTTAGAAAATAATGATAAAATTTTAAATATAGGATGGAGTAAAAATAAATTAGAAAATGTTAAAGAATTAGTAGAAGATAACGATTGTATCATAATATCTGGAACAGTAGAATACATAAAGAATGTTCATACACTAATAAAAGAAAACATAAGTAAAAATAAATGTATTACTATCATAGATTGTTACAATATAAATGAATGTGAACCAGAGCTTAAACAAATTTTAGATGAACACGAGATTGTGCTAAATACATCAGGAGAAAAGGAAAAAGAAGAATATGTTACAACAATAAGAATGGCAAACTAAGTTATTAAGTAAAAGAGCAAGATAAACAGATCTTGTTCTTTTACTGATTTATAAAATTTCGCAAGCTCATATCGAGCACACGTAGCTCATGTGACGACAAGATATTTTGGCTCATCTCATAAAAATACTAATTAGCTCTTAT
>CAYPES010000113.1:0-412 GCA_964409925.1 uncultured Clostridium sp.
AAAATAAGTCAAGATCCAGTTTCTTTAGAAACACCAATAGGTGAAGAAGATGATAGCCATTTAGGAGATTTTATACAAGATGATGATAGTCCGGCTCCACAGGATGCTGCAGCCTATACTCTTTTAAGAGAACAATTAGAAGAAGTTATGAAAACACTAACTCCAAGAGAGGCTAAAGTTTTGAAATTAAGATTTGGACTAGAAGACGGAAAGTCTAGAACACTAGAAGAAGTAGGTAGAGAATTTAACGTTACTAGAGAAAGAATTAGACAAATAGAGGCAAAGGCTTTAAGAAAATTACGTCATCCAAGCAGAAGTAAAAAATTAAAAGATTACATGAACTAAATCATGTAATCTTTTATTTTTACTGGTCCTCCTTTTCGAATCCACTTAAAATAACAGCAAAAAAAAT
>CAYPES010000113.1:512-4138 GCA_964409925.1 uncultured Clostridium sp.
AAGAACTATACTGTTTAAAGTATAGTTACCTTTTTGGTAGCGATGAGTGGATTCGGCGAGCCGCGTCGGGTAAAATGTCCACTGGACATTTTACTGGTCCTCCTTTTCGAATCCACTTAAAATAACAGCAAAAAATAAGAACTATACTGTTTAAAGTATAGTTACCTTTTTGGTAGCGATGAGTGGATTCGAACCGCTGACCTAACGGGTATGAACCGTTTGCTCTAGCCAACTGAGCTACATCGCCATTTGTAAAGACAAGTATTATTATAAATGGAAAAAGATATTTTGTCAAGCAAAAAATAAAAAATACCAATATAATTTAATAGTTATATTGGTATTGTATACCTCTATTTATCAAGTTCCTCATCATTATTTCTAACTACTGGCTTAGAAACTCTACTTTGTGTGCGAGTTGTTCCAGTTCTACTTGGAGCAACCTTTATTTGAGTATGACTAGCTTGCTTAGATAAATTCTGAAAATTTTCAAGAGCAACAATAGGATCTTCCTTTAGTTCTCCAGTTAATTCAACAGAATCATCAACTTCGCCATCATTAAGTAGTTTTCCAAATGCTAGCCCTATATTTTTAAAGAAATCTATAAAAGATTTTGTGTTTTTAGTTTTTTCCATTATATTTCTCTTAACAATAATGTTAAGATGTTCACCTCCGGTTCATCAAAATAAAATAATACTACATATAGTATATCATAAAAATTAGCACAAAGCAAGGATTATTCTATTTTTCTTCCCGTATCTCTGGAAATTTCTGGTTTTGAAGTTAGCTTTTCATATTCCTTGCATTTTATTTTATATTCCATTTGCATGCTTAAATAACGATAATACATGTATGCTTGCTCGTATTGCATAAGAGGGTTAAACATAGCATTTGGATCCATTGGACCATTCATATTATTGGGATTAATTCCATAATCTCCATTCATGTCATACATATTGCCGTTTCCAAAAGGAGGCATACCAAAATAATTATAATCAATATTTTTATCCATAGATAACAGTCCTTTCTAAAGATTATTATAAATTCAAATTAAATATTGGCAAAGCAGTTATTAAAATATATGTATATACGGCTGCAATAATTCCTTGAAGAAGCTTACCCAAAATATATTTTTTTATGGAAAGGTCTGACTTTGAAATAATGCTCAAAACTTGTAACAATACAGAAATTCCACCGAAACCAAGTATAAATGCACATAATACAATATTTACAGAGATACTTTTCGTAGCTATTGATGTGATAAGTGAAATTCCGTTTGTAAGCTCAATCATTCCAGATATTATTGGCTTAGCAAATGAAAAACCTAGATTAAGTAATTTTAAAATAGGGTACAATATGTATGATACTATCTCTAATATTTTGCTTTTATTTAAAATAGATATTATTACTGAGAATATTACTACAAAACCACCAATCATTATAATTGTTTTGCTAGATTCTAAAATGGCTTCTGAAAGGATAGAACCTAAGTTCTTAAAATTGCAAAATGTGGTCTTATCATTAGACTCAGTATTAGCGAAATTGTGCTTATAATCATTTTTTCGTCTTGAAGATAAACCTAGTATAAAACCAACAGAAATTGCCGAAAGGATATGTGTAACAAATAATAGAAGACCAATACTTGAATTAGAAAACATACTTATTCCGAACAGTTCCTAAAATAAATAAAGGACCAGAGTTATTTGTAAATGCTAACATACGTTCACCTTCATCTTTAGAACATAAGTTAGCCTTTCTTAAATCTGTTACAATTTTTGCTCCCACGGGATATCCACTTATAAGGCCAACCACAAAGGCATAGGCAGCTTCGCCAGAAACATTAAAAATAGGTCTCATAAATTTATTGCATTTTTTACTAACATAATTTATCACATTAGTGTGAGATAGTAGATTAGTTGCAATAAAAAAAGGAAAAAGACTGGGAACAATATTATTAGCCCATAATATTAAACCATTTTTAGCAGCATAGAGATTACTATTGGAAAATAGAACCAGACCAACAGTAAATAAAATAAACATAATTGGCATAATATAATCATTCATAGAAAATACTGCAAAAGTAGTTTTACTTTTTTTATTATATGTTGTGCTTAAACTATTCAAAACAAAACTCCTTATATAAAATATAGTATAAATATATTCAAAAATATCTCCTGTATGACACGATATATTGGTGATGTTATATAAAATTCAAAAAAAACACACCAATTATTGAAAATTTCTTTTCACTTATGCTATATTATGTATAAGAAAGGAATTAATTATGGAAAACAAAATTGAAAGAAAAGAAAATTATTTTTTTGGAGTATTAGGTGCAATATTAGGAGGGCTGGTTATAGCAATTCCATTAGCTTTTGTTTATATATATAGCGAATTGCCACTCTTACTAGCAATTACAGTACTATTCCCACTTTTTGAATTTTATATGTATAAATGGTTTAAAGGAAAAATAGACACTAAATTACCAATCATATTATTAATAGTAACAGTTATAAATATTTTAATTATGATGCTACTTGTTATTCCCATAGCATTATCAATAAAAGCTAATTTGCCAATTACAATACTTGCAATAAAAAGTGTATATTCAAATACAAAAACTGCACTTGCTATTGTACAAGATTGCTTGACTTCTCTAGTAATTTCAATGCTTGGAGTATACATGGTATCAGCAATAATAAAAAGAAAACTGTTACTAAATATTTTTAATATAAATCTATTTTCATCAGACAATAAAGAAAGAATTGATTTAAAAGAAAAAGCAATAGAGGTTTTAAAACCAAAATTTGAAAAATATGAAGCTATTCAAAAGCAAAAAACAATTTCAAAAGAAGAAATTTTAGCTGATTTAAAAGATACACATTCTGGCGAGTATTTTGAATATTTAAAACAGTTAAACATAATAATAAAACACAAAGGAAAATATTATTATAGCCAAGATGATGAAAAAAATATAAAACAGCACTATCAAACAGAAAAATTACTGGGAGTCATTGGTTTGACGGTTATTTTATTAGTGATTATATATTTTTCTTTTACTCTTATGATAAACAAAAATACCAATAAAGTATATAATAATGATGTAAATTTTAACATAGACACTAGCTGGAATTCTCTTGGAGATAACTCTGGAGAAACAGGATGGATATACTATAAAAAAATGGATGAAAACAGCAATTCTTTATATCCTGAAACAATAGAAATTACTTATGATAAGTCGGCATCTACACAATATACATCTATAAGCGATTTAAAATCAATATTAGAATTATATATAAATAATTCTTCAAATTACGATAAATATAGCATGAATATATTTACAACTTTAAAAGGATATGATTCAATAGAGTTAGCTGTGAAGTATGAAAATATTACTGAAATTGATTATTATATATATAACGAAGGAAAAATTGCATATGTAACAGCAATTTCATATACGAGTGATGAAGATGTACTAGAAGAGTTAGAGGAATATTCAAAAGATGTAGTAAATAGTTTTGAATGGAACAAATAAAAACTATTGCAAAAATAATATACATTTGTTAAAATAATATTAGTTTATAATGAAAATAAAATAGGCTAAAAAAAAACACCTTTTAGGAGTTTAA
>CAYPES010000114.1:0-4045 GCA_964409925.1 uncultured Clostridium sp.
TAAATTTGCAGCTTCATTATAGTTCATGGTGTACATTCCTCCAATCGGAACAAAAGCTACATCACACTTAATATTTTCAAGCTCTGGCAAATCATCTGTATCTCCAGCAATATAAATTTTTTCGCCATTAATTGTTATTATATATCCAACCCATTCTTTTGATTTTTGATGAAATAATTTATTTTCATTATATGCAACTGTTGTTTCAAATTTTATATTTTTCATATCATAGCTTTCGTTTGGTCCAACTAATATAATTTTGCTCCTATCTGGTTGTAATTTCATAGTTTCAGCCAACGTATTTGGTACAGTTACAATCACAGTATCTTCTTTTATTACCTTTTCAATATCCTCTGGCGAAAAGTGATCATAATGTTCATGTGTGCAAAAAACATAATCTGCATCGTTATATTCTTTGTCTATTTTATATGGATCTATGTAAATTGTTACGTCCTTTTTTATCTTTATAGAGCTATGACAAAAAACTTCAATTCCATTTAAAATATTCATTATCTAATTTAGCCTCCTTATCCTTGTAATAAATATATCCTTTTATAATTGGATTTTTATAAAAATACAATTATAAACATCATTTATACTTATTAATAATTATGCATTGCAGTTAATTTTATGATTAAATCTATATTATCATCTTCTGCAGCTTTATTTTTTCTTATTTTTCCACACTTTTTACACTTAAATACTATTACATATCCTTTTTTGCTGTCTAATTCTGCTCCAACTGGTTCTAAATCACCATGACATTCTTCTGCTCTGTCTCCTGGATTTACATCAACATGTTTAGAGTGTAAACAAAATGGGCAATGATTTCTGCAAGAATACCCTAATTTAGAAACTTTTTTACCACAATTATCACATATAAATTCTTCGTCTATTTCAGTAAAATTTCCAGCCATATAATTTCATTTCCTTCTTTCAACTTGGTACCACTAGGGACGGTTCTCAATGGTCCAACCTGTCCCTGAATGGTACCAACAAATAACATAATATAAAATGCGTGAACCATTCGGGGACAGGTTGGACCATTGAGAACCGTCCCTAGTGGTACCTAATCTCCGAATATACTTCCACCTATAAATTCTCTAAGTAATGAATTTCTTGGTATTAGCTCTTCATCTATATCGTCAAAGTATTGCAAAAATTCTACCAATCTTTTTGCTTCTGAGTATTCAGGTTCTTCATTTGTTATTTCTTCTAACAATGGTAATGCATGTTTTTTCAACACACTAATTTCATATATTAATGATGAGTTAAACATTGCATCACAGTTTTCTTGGTACGGGAATATGTTCTTGTTTTCCCCTCTATTTACACTGTCCCATGTTTTTAAAGTGTGCAAAGCACTGTATCCTCTAAAGTTGTTATCTCTTACTATTCTTCTTAATAATCTAGTGTCTGTTGTAGATATTCTGTTACAATAGTCTATGTTTAGAACTGTTAAATCACTAATATATATTTTATATTTTTGTTCCATTGGTATTGCGCTTGTTAGTTTATCATTTAAACAGTGAATTCCCTCAACTACCAAGATTTCATCATCTGCAAGATGCATTTTTTCTCCATTGTACTTCTTTGTTCCTACTTTAAAGTCAAAAGTTGGAACATCTATTGTACCGCCATCTAGCAATGTTTTTATGTGGTTATTAAATAGGTCTAAATCTATTGCTTCTAAGCATTCAAAATCATATTGTCCATTTTCATCCTTTGGGTTATCTTTTCTTTCAACAAAATAATTATCAACAGAAATTGTAACTGGCTTTAGCCCATTTAACCTTAATTCTATGCCTAATCTTTTTGCAAATGTTGTTTTTCCTGATGAAGAAGGCCCAGCAATCAGTACCATCTTTACATTTTTTCTTTTTGCTATATCATCAGCAATGTTTGCCATTTTCTTTTCGTGTAAAGCTTCTGAAAGCAAAATTAAATTTTTAGTATTTCCATTTTGTATTTCTTTATTTAATTTATATAAAGTATCTATCTTTAATACTCTGTGTATATCCTCATATTCTTCTAGTGTTGCTAAAAGTTTTTTATTTCCTTTATGATCTGTTAATTCGTTTGGCTTTTCTGCAGATGGATATCTTACTAAGAATCCGTCTTTATATGCGATAACGTCAAATATGTTAGCGTATCCTGTTGATACAGGCATTACACCAAAAAAGTAATTGTAATAATCTTCACAGTAGTACAAAGATACACTTTCTTTTTGTTTATTATCAATTTGAGCAATTCCTCTTAGAGTTTTTTGGCTAGAATAGAACTCTTCTGCTTCTTCTTTGTTCATAATGACTTTTGTTATTTCTAAGTCTTTGTCGATTATCTCTTTCATTCTTTCTCTAATATTAGAAATCATCTCTTCTGTAATCTGCATATTGTCTATTTTGCAAAACATTGCACTAGATAGCTGATAATTTACACTAAGTAATGCTTCTGGATATAGCTCATTTAGAGCCTTTGCCATTATATATAAAATTCCTCTAATATAAATTCTATGTCCATCTTTTGAACTAGTATCTAATAGTTCTATTACATCATTTTCTTTTATATCATAATTTAAAGATTTAACTTCATTATTGCATTTGCACGCAATTATTTTTCTTCCTTGATTTTTTGCTTCATTTATTTCTTTTTCATATTTTTCTAAAACTTTCATATCTATTGCTACAATCCTTTCTTGTAATTTTATTATTATTATATTGTATCATATTTTACATATATTTGGATATAATTATATTAAATTTTATAAAATTTATTACAATTTATTGGAGGGATTCTAATGACTAATAAAAGAGTGTGTGAAATTTTGAGAGACAAGGAGATTAAGGAAATTTATTACAATGAACAGCCTGTGTGGATTCAAGAGGTTCACGGAAATAAAGCCACAGTGGGTTTTGTAAATTCTAATGAAACTAAAGATTTATATGTTAATGATTTATACGAGAAAAATTTATACAACTAGTGAAAACCAAGGGATATCCCTTGGCTTTCTATTTTCCCTTGATTGATAATTGTTCTCTATATTTTTTGACTTCATCTAATATTACATTTTTAACTTTTTGAGTTAATTTTTCTTCATTTAGATTGTCGTCCTCATCATCTATAAATTGAATAACTACTGCTCTTATAACACTAGTTATTCTACTTTCTAGAAGTAATTTTTCTCTATTTTTCTTTAACTTGTGACGCAAATATAGTTTTAATATGATATTTCCACTAGTTTTGCACACATAGTTTTCTATTTCTTCACTGCAAATATCTTGTACTCTTTCTCCTCTTTTGCAAAACTTTCTACCACCTGCAACTTCGGCAAATTTTTCGGCATCCTCTAATGATTCAAAATTTAATATTTTCTGTATTGAAACTTCTTCATTTTCTATCTCTTTAGTTTTTTTCATAACATTTCCACCCTTAGTAATATATTACTTATATATAATAACATTACTATTTTTCTATTGCAAGAATAAAACACATTTTTTCATAATTTTTCTTTTTCATTTAGTTACATGTCAGATTTGATAAAAACATACTTGCAAGCATAGTCAAATATTTTATAAAATTTTCAGCATAAAACATTATCTTGTAGCAACAGTATCTTATCTAAATTTTTATTAAGAAGCTTAGTCGTTATCCCCATCGTTTACATGATTTTTTATATCTTTTAATTCACTATCTGTTATCTCTAAAATCTTTTTAATTTCTTTATCACTATAATTATTTTTCAACATGTTTAATACTATTACTCTTCTACTCTTTCTTTCTCCTTTTATTATTCCTCTCTTCTCTCCACGAGCTTCTCCTATCTTTCTACCTCTAGCTTCTCCTATTTTTTCTCCACAAGCTTTTCCTCTGGCTTCTCCTCTTGCTTCAATTTGGTCTAAAACATCACTTAACATACTTTTTTCCTCCTTTGCATTTTTATTTATCTTACTTAAGATTTTATCTTTCTCATTCTCTCCATATTTATTACCAATAAAGTAAATTATGTATTGATTTAAATATGATTTTTCTTTTTCATTTAACTTGC
>CAYPES010000115.1:0-4041 GCA_964409925.1 uncultured Clostridium sp.
AATACTGGCCAGAATACGATGAAGAGGAATTTTTAAAATCTATACAAATATATCAAAAAAGAACAAGAAGATTTGGTGGAAAATAAAATAAAGAAACGAAAGGTTACAATTATGAAACGAATTTTATCATCAGCGGTATTATTACCAATAGTACTTATAGTGTTTATATTAGGAAATAAATATGTTGTGGATGTTTTTATGGGAATAGTTGCACTAAGATGCATATACGAACTATTTCACGCATTTGAACAAAAAGGTCATCATCCTGTAAAATGGGTGGGATACTTAGCAGCTATCGCTATTATGTTTATACATGTAATACCACAAAAATATTCACTTATTACAGTTGCAGCAATACTGCCAGTATCAATTTTATTATTATTTATATTAGTTCTTACTAAAAAAACAAATACTAATGTAATAGATATAGCAATCACTTTTTTCGGAGTATGCTATGTTGTTCTATTCTTGATGTTTATGTCTGTAATAAGAGAGATGGAGAATGGTAGATTTTTAATTTGGTATGTATTTATAGCTTCATGGCTAACAGATGTATTTGCTTATTTAACAGGTAAAACAATCGGAAAACATCACTTTACGGATATAAGCCCAAATAAAACAATTGAAGGCTGTATTGGTGGAACTGTTGGCTCAGTAATATGTATAATAATCTATACAATAATATTAAATCAATTTGCTGGATTCAACCTAAACATTGTATTAATAGCATTTGTAGGAATAATATTGAGTATAGTGGGGCAAATAGGAGATTTATCTGCATCTGCAATAAAAAGATACGCAGGAATAAAAGATTATAGTGACTTAATACCAGGACACGGTGGAATGGTTGATAGAGTTGACAGTGTAATATTTATAGCTCCATTTACATATTTATTATTTATTATGATTCTTTAGAAATTAGATTAAAAATTTAATTGAGAGGACGTTACTTGATAAAAGTTTTATGTTTAAAATTTAATTAAATATTGTGTTGAGCTTGCAAGTATGTTTTTATCAAATTCAACATGAAAATCCTCGGTAGGAGCCAAGCTCCTCGAAAACGGATTTTCAGTTTAATTTTCTAAAAATATACTTAGCAATCTCCATTTCTATACAATTTTAAACATAAAACCATTATCCAGTAACGAGAGGATAGATAATTTGATTACTTTTTTAATTAGTGCAATAAAAATAATATTTTTGTTAGGCTTTTTAATAGGAATTCATGAAACGGGGCATTTTTTAATAGCAAAATTGTGTAAAGTTAGAGTAAATGAATTCGCAATAGGCTTTGGACCTGTAATATGGAAAAAGCAAGGGAAGGAAACTAAATATGAGTTAAGAGTAATTCCCCTTGGGGGATTTGTTAACATGGAGGGGGAAGAAGAACGTTCTGATAAAGAAGGTTCTTTTAGTAAAGCAAGTATTCCTAAAAGAATATCAATAGTTGCAGCAGGTGCAATAGTAAATATTGTTTTTGCGGTTCTTGTATACTTTATCTTATCGACTACAGCTATTAGTAATACCTCTAATGTAGTTGCTGGAATAAAAGATAATTTTGCAGCTCAAAGTGCTGGAATTCAAGTTGGAGACAAAATATTAAAGATAAACAATAAAAAAATTGTAACATCAACAGATATAAATAATATTCTTAATAGTGATAAAGAAGTCTCTATATTGATAGAGAAAGATGGGAAACAACATACGCTAAATATAAAACCTACAGAAAATAAATATTATAGTACAGGAATATATCTACAATCATTAGAAAGTAAATCGACTGAAATAGTAGCAATCGAGCCAGAAAGCGCAAGTGAAAAACAAGGATTACAAGTTGGTGATACTATTGTAAAAATAAATGAGCAAGAAGTAAAAGGTAATCCAGAAAAGGTATTGGAAATTTTACAAAATAGTGAAGTAAATGAACAAGAAACAATAAGATATAAGTTTTTAGTAGAAAGAACTGGAAAGGAAATAGAAATAGATATTATTCCTGAGCAAAAAACAAACTATTATCTTGGCGTAGAATTAGCAATGCCAGCAGATACCTTGGCAAATAGATTATATTATGCTGCGTATGATACAAAAGAATTTGTTTTTTCTATCGTTAGCAACATTAAACAATTATTTACTGGTGATGTTTCAACAACACAACTAGTTGGACCTGTAGGAATATCAGAAGTAGTGGCAAAAACTAACGGATTTAAAGAATTTATTTATATATTAGCAGTAATATCAATATCTCTAGGAGTGACAAATTTATTACCTTTCCCACCACTTGATGGTGGTAAGATAGTACTCATTTTCATAGAAGCAATACGTAAAAGACCATTAAAACAAGAAACAGAATTGAAAATACAAATGTTAGGATTTGCATTTCTTATAGGAATATCTATTATGGTTACTTATAATGATATTTTAAGGATAATATAATTTGTAGCTAAGCTTTTGGAAGCAAATAGGTAAGCTCAATAAATTGGGGGAATTTATTAATGGAAGAAGTAAAGACTTCGAAAACTGTTAAAGAAGTTTTTAAAGACTACAACTCAAATAGTTTTGCACTTAATGATGCTAAAGTTGTAGGGATTAATTTATATAAAAGAAAGAATATATTAGAGCTAATTATAACATCTAAGAATTTTATTAATATTATTGATATATTAGAACTTGAAAAATATATTGAGAAACGTTTTCAAATTCAGGATGCTAAAATTAATATCAAATATGATTTGGAAGAAGAAATTGACGTTTCAGAAATTATTTTAAAGGAATGGGAGAATATTATTAAATATATTTCATTCAAACATCCTATTGCGAAGGCTTTTCTAAAAAATAGTACTATTAATATAGTAAACAATAGAATTCAAGTTACACTCTTTCTAAATGGCAGGGAATTTTTAGAGAGCAATAGATTTAACGAAATATTTTCTGGAATTATTGAAAACATCTATGGTAAAAAATATGTAATTGAATATAAAGAGAATATATCTGAAAAAAATATCTCTCGATATAAAGAAAATATAGAGAAACTAGAAAAAGAAGTAATACTTCAAATGACTCAAGAGGTAAGTACGTCAACTGAGAGTAAGCCCAAAACTGATAATAAGAAGTATGGGAACAGTAAGAGAACAGAAAATAACAAATATGCAGGCAAAAAGCAATATCAGAACAAACAAAATAACACACCTGCTACAGTTCAAGGACAAGAAATGCCTATGCTACCATCAATGACTGATGCTGCAGAAGCACCACAAGAAGAGGAGGATACACCGTTAATCTATGGTAGAAGTTTAAATTTAAATGATCCTATTACCAAAATTCAAGATATTGGTGTTGAGAGTGGAAATGTTATAATAGAAGGAAAACTACTAAACGTAGAATTGGATCCTAAAGATGATGATATTAATCTAGGAATAAAGATAAGAGAATTAAAGAGTGGAAAATTCTTAGTATTATTTAGTATATATGATGGAACAAATACAATAGATTGTAAGGTGTTTTCTGCAGCGGATAAAGTAGATAAATTAAAAAAGAGATTGAAAAATGCTGCAAAGATCAGGGTAGCGGGAACTGCACAATTCGATCCTTATGCAAAACAACTTGGCATTTTGGCGAATACTGTAATTGAAATGCCAGAAGAGAAGAAATCTGCAAGAACAGACAATGCAACAGTTAAAAGAGTAGAATTACATATGCATACTCAAATGAGTACAATGGATGGCATTACACCTGCAAAAGACTTAATTAAACGTGCGATGAAATGGGGAATGAAATCTATTGCTATAACAGACCATGGTAGTGTACAAGCATTTCCAGATGCACATAAAATGTTAGGCGTAAACAATCCAGATATGAAGGTACTTTATGGTGTAGAAGCATATTTGGTTCCAGATAAGGTACCAGCGGTGTCAAATCCTAAAGGACAGGACTTACATACAACTTATTGTGTATTAGATTTAGAGACAACTGGTTTATCATTCAGAACAGAAAAAATTACTGAAATTGGCATTATGAAGATGAATGAGCAAGGAGAAGTAATAG
>CAYPES010000116.1:0-4024 GCA_964409925.1 uncultured Clostridium sp.
ACGCATGTCAACGGGGCGAACTACAAGTACCTGCGCGTCCGCGCCGTCAATGAGACCGGTTGGTCCGAGTGGCATATGACGATTCCTGGCGGGCTCGTCGTCGATACGAAGATCGACGCTATTGACCCGAACGACGGCTATACGTCATGGCGCGAAGCGATCGACGCGTACCAGGCGCTCGCCGCCGAGGGCGCGATTCCTCCTGGAATCGCCGTGACCTTCGATCCGAAGGTCTTCAAGAATTCCTCGTCGAAGATTTCCCTCAAAGTCGACCAACCCACGGTCGTCATCACGGAGAACGTGAGAATCGACGCCTCAAATCTCGGCTACCGTCTGCAAATACAGGCGCCGAACTCGAAACGCAACGTCTTCAAAGTCATCGGCGAGAACGCGTCCCTCGAGCTCGTGAGCTTGAACATATTCGGCGCGAATCACGCGATCGACGGAGCGATCATCCATGCGGAGGACGGCGCGACGGTCAAGGTCGTCGACTGTACCTTTGCAAGCAACCGCACGTCGCAACACGGCGGGGTGATTGCCCTCTCTAACGGTTCGACATTGATCGTCGAAAACTGCCTCTTCCAGAATAATAAGGCGCAACTTGGCGGCGGCGCCATCTACGCCGTCGACGGGTCGAGCGTGACCGTCGAAGATTCGACCTTCACGAACAACACTGCGGGCGGCGACGGAAACGGCGGCGCGATTTGGCTCGACGCTTCTTCGACCCTTGACGTCGAAAATTCAACTTTCACCCCGGACGGCGCGTCGAATCTCTCAGGGAGCGTAACAAGCAGTAAGGGAAGCGCAATTTGGAAAGACGACGCGGTCGTTAGCGCCGCTCTTCTTGACGCCGCATTGATTGATCTAGAAGAAGAGATTACCCTTTTCTAAACAAGAGTTAGCGCTCGTCTTTAGTATGGAAAGGACGCCTCTCTGACGCGTCCTTTCTCTTTCGTTTTCTTCCAACGCCACAAAACAACGACGCTTAACAACAGTAGTATTTTCTATAATTTCTATTTCTTTGATAACGACATTAGCAGCAATATAGCGTTTAGGATAAAGTTCAAGAAAAAAAGAAATTATCTCAGGGGAGCTATTGCCAAAAAAGAAAGCGCTGTTAGAGTTATCTCAACTGGGAGTCAATTACTGTGGTTTTGACCAGGGTATCGAATTCTCACGTCGCGTTTATAGCGCGTTTGTCGTCGACGCGCCGGTTGGTTTCGACACAGGTCGTCGAACTCAGACCTTGTTGAATTTGGTTTAAGAGTTACCTTTGCCCTCTTTCCTGTAGAAGGCTTTTTTTATTGGCTATGCACATTTAATTAAGGAATTTGCATCGCTCTAGGGGTGTGCGTCCTCGTACGCTCAGACTTTTCATGACACGCCTCATGAAAACCGTTTAAATCACCATTATTACTAGTTTTAAAAGTCCATTCGCGACCTCGGCGCAACTGGTCTGCGTCGCGCGTCCTCCGTATTCGCTTTATTTCGTTGTATCGAAGGAAGCTTGTAGTAAAGATGAAAACTCGCAAAAAATCCACCTTTAAGCCCCTTTCCCTCTGTTTAGAATCCCTCGAAAATCGCGAGCTCCTCTCAGCCGCGCCATGGTCGACGCCCTCGACGCTCAGTCCGTAGAAATCGCTTCCTCGCAAGTCGGGCAAGAAGACGTTATCGATCTCTCCAACGCGCAGCTTGAGAACTCCGTCTCCTTTGTCAACACCGGGACAGCCAATCATCAATTCGCGCTCTCATGGGATCCGATCGACGGCGCCTCCACATACTCCGTTAAGATCAATCGCGACGGATCATGGATTCAGTATAACAAAGGATTGACCGAAACCTCCTGCGTTATGAACGGACTATACTCAGGAAAAACATACGATATCCGCGTCTGCGCAATGAACGAAAACGGGCGACTCACCGGCGATTATATAGAAACAACCTTTGCTCCAGTGCGCGTCGTCAACTCCGTCAATAAATTCGTCGCAGGAAATCCCCTCAGCGCGCGCGTTATCGCTTCCGCCGAAGCATCCTGCGATATCGTATGGTATTACGCCACCCCCGATGGCGACGTTGAAATTACCGAAGCGCGCGGACAAATTACCTACGTTCCGACGAACCCTCAGCACGACGTGAAAGTCGTCGTGAAAGGCGTCGCCCTTTCCGCAGGCTCCGCCTCCGAAGCCGTATTTGTCTATTCCAGCGCCTACAGCGTCAAAACAAACTACAACCCCGAGTCGCAAACCCTCCAAGTCGAAGCCCCCGAGGTCGAAGGCGCCGTCAAATATTATATTTGGAAGCCCGCTCCCTCCGGGAATATGGCTATCTATCAGCGTACGACGGAGCCCGTCTTCAACGTTAGCAATTTGAAACCGGGTCAAACGACCGACTTCCGCGTCTCCGCATACGACGCAAAGGGAAAGGTTCTCGACTCCATTGACTTCAAGTTCGCATCCGTTACTCTCAACGCGCCCGAGATTTACAAAGTCGGCGCCTCCCTCGACGTCGCCGTCGGCGCCAACGCGTCCCTCCTGTACGATCTGTCATGGTTCTATGTTACCGAAACCGGCGACGTGGAGATCGCCGAAGCGAAGGGACAAACCTCCTTCACTCCCGACTCCGCGACTTATCCGATCAAGATCGTCGCGACCCCAATCTCCGAATCCGAAGGAGTCTGCGTCGCCGCGCCTGTCGAGGCGATCGTCAATCCATACGTCGCTCCGCAATTCGGTATCAACGATCCCTACGACACGACGAAACGATCCTTCGTCACGAAATGGGACCTCGTTTCCGACGCGACGCGATACGCCGTCCAAAAGCTCAACGCTAACGGACAATGGGTAAAAATGACCGCCTTCGATTTCGTCGA
This sequence comes from uncultured Clostridium sp., assembly GCA_964409925.1. Lineage (GTDB taxonomy): Bacteria > Bacillota > Clostridia > TANB77 > CAG-508 > CAG-245. The sequence continues at coordinate 2,870 of CAYPES010000116.1, forward strand.
CGGACAAATCGTCGGCGACACTCGCGCGACTCTCTCCGAAGACGGATCTCAATTCTCATACTCCGTCAACATGGTGAAAATCGGCGTCGAGGAAAGATACCGCGTCCTGGCCATAGACGCCAAGGGCGCCATTCTCGAATCGGGAGAATTCTCTTATAACCCCGTCGGTCTCACAATCGGAAACGACGCGTACGAATTTGCCGACGGTTCGCAAACTCTCCACGCCGTCACCGTCCAGAAAATGGACGACGACGCGCTCCAATATCAGTGGTATTTCTCGACGAACGACGATCCGACGAATTGGCAGACCGTCGAAGGAGCAACCTCCGCCGTCTTCGTCCTCTCCGCCGAGGAAGCCGCCCAGAATTACAACTACAAAGTTATCGCGACCGATCCTAACGAAGATCGCCAATCCGTCGCGTATGCGCGCGCCGATACCCTTGATGAGCCAACGATTCTCTCGCGCTCCGTCGACGCCGCTACGGGAGAACTCGCCCTGACATGGAGCGCCGACGCAAACCTCTCCGCCGAAAACTTCATTGTTCAATACTATCGTACCGACGTCGAACACTGCGCATGGATTGACCTACCGCAAGGAACCGTCGTCGCCAATGGGGACGGAACCTTCTCCCTCTCGCATGTCAACGGGGCGAAATACGAGCATCTGCGCGTCCGCGCCGTTAATGAAACCGGTTGGTCTTCGTGGTATACCGCCATTCCGGAGGATATCATCGTCACCACGAAGAACGACGTTGTCGATCCGAACGACGGCAAAACGTCATGGCGCGAAGCGATCGACGCATACCAGACCCTTGCCGCCAAGGGCGCTATGCCCCCGGGGCTCGCCGTGACCTTCGACGCGAACGTCTTCAAGAACTCTACGTCGAAAATTTCGCTCAAAAACAAAACGCCCCTTATCGTCATTACGGAAAATGTGAAGATCGACGCGTCGAATCTCGGGTACCGACTGCAAATTCAGTCGGCGAACTCGAAGCATGACGTCTTCCACGTCGTTGGCGAGAACGCGTCCTTGGAACTCGTGAACCTTAAATTGTGGGGAGCAAACGACAACGAAGACGGCGCGATCCTCCAAGCGAGAGACGGCGCGACGGTCAAATTAGTCGACTGCACATTCGCGAGCAACCGCACGTCGCA
>CAYPES010000117.1:0-4022 GCA_964409925.1 uncultured Clostridium sp.
TTAGGCTTATCTTGTCTTTTACGTTAGCAATTTTCGTTTTGTTTGATGCATCTCCCGCCTTTGTTATTATTCCATTATTTCCTATTACTAGGTTAATGCTTACTCCTGCTAGTATTAACAAAACAACTATCGTTACAACTAACGCAATTAGAGTTATTCCTTTTTCCTTTTTATAAAACCCGTGTGTGTACAGTCCCAGGGTTTTCGCGTTTCTCAATAAATTTCATATTTTCTTTCATTCTTTTTCTCCTTTGCTTTTATTTGAATATATACTAGCATAATAAGATAATATTTTCAATATTTTTAAACATAAAAAAATGAAACATTAAATCATATATTTTTCAATGTTTCATCTTCTCATTTATATTAATTATTTTGCTTTTTTAGCTACTTCTGCAACTTTTGTAAAAGCTGTTGGATCTGATACAGCCATTTCAGCTAACATTTTTCTGTTAATAACAACATTTGCCTTTTTTAATCCATTTATTAATTGGCTATATGTTAATCCATTCATTCTTGCAGCTGCATTTATTCTAGCAATCCATAATTTTCTGAAATTAGATTTTTTATCTTTTCTTCCTGTGAAAGCATAGTTTCCAGATTTCATAACTTGTTGTTTAGCCATTCTAAATCTGTAGTGCTTTGCTCCATAATATCCTTTTGCTCTTTTTAATATTTTGTTATGTTTTTTACGAGTAATTATTGCTGTTTTAACTCTTGCCATTTTCTATTCACCTTCCTTAATTCTTACTATTTGTTACCATATGGTAATAATTTTTTGATTCCTGCTTCGCATGTTTTATCAGCATAAGCATCTTGAACTTTTCCTCTAGCTTTAGCTCTTGGTGTCTTATTTGCTAATAAGTGTCTTCTGTTTGATTTTGTTCTTTTTACTTTTCCAGTTGCTGTATATGAATATCTTTTTTTAGCAGCTTTATTTGTTTTTAATTTTGGCATAATTTTTTCCTCCTTAAATGTTGTTTTGGGATTTTCCCTATATATAAATAGTTTTTAACTATAAATATTTTACTTTTCTATTTTTTTAGCTAATATTACAAACATGTTTTTTCCCTCTAATAAAGGTTTCTTCTCAACAGTAGCAATATCTGATAAGTTTTCTATAAACTCATTTAAAGTTTCTTCTCCTGCTTTAACATAGTTTAATTCTCTTCCTCTGAATCTAACAGTTATTTTTACTTTGTTTCCATCTTCTAAAAATCTTCTTGCATTTTTTGCTTTAAATTCAAAATCATGTTGTTCTATGTTTGGAGTAACTCTTAGTTCTTTTAATTCAAATGTTTTTTGATTTTTTCTAGACTCTTTTTCTCTTTTAGCTTGCTCAAACTTATATTTTCCATAATTCATAAGTTTGCAAACTGGTGGTTGTGCATTTGGCGAAACTAAAGCTAAATCTAACTTAGCATCTGCTGCTTTATCTAAAGCTTCATCTAATGAAACAACTCCAAATTTTTCTCCATTTGCTCCAATTAATTGAACTTCTCTTGCTCTAATCTTTTCATTAATTAGTAATTCTTGTTTTATAAAAAACACCTCCAAAAAAATAAGATTGACTTTCAAAAAGCCAACCCACATTTTACATTAAGTTTTGCACATATTATTCACTTCTTTCGTCAATTTTACGCTAAAGTGATATTGTGCACTATAATGTTTATATTCTACCTTTTGCTACTCTGCGAAGGTGAGAAGTGGATTGCTTCTTCTTGAACTTCAATTATTTTAGCACACTTATATATCATAAGTCAAGTATTTTTAGAATTTTTCTTGACTTTTTTATAATTATGTAATAAAATAGTAAAGCATAATTGAATATGACATATATAAAAACTTCTCCCCGGTAGTTTTTTATATTATGATTTCATATATATAAAATTTAATAATTATTGAAATGGAGGGTATTTTTTACCATGAATAATACAACATTTAGTATTAAAAAAGATGAAATAGAAAGAAAATGGTATATAATTGATGCTGCTAACAAGCCATTAGGAAGAGTTGCTGCAGAAGCTGCAAAATTATTAAGAGGAAAACATAAACCTACTTATACTCCTAACATGGACGCAGGTGATCACGTTATTATCATCAATTGTTCAAAAGTAGTTTTAACAGGACATAAGTTAACACAAAAAGTTTATAGACATCATTCTTCATACATTGGTGGAATGAAAGAAGTTCAAGCTAAAGATATGTTAGCTAATAATCCAGAAAAAATGATGACTTTAGCTGTAACAGGAATGCTTCCACATAATAGTTTAGGAAGACAAATGGCTAAAAAATTAAGAGTATATGCTGGAGCAGAGCATGAAAATATGGCTCAAAAACCAGAAGTATGGAATTTTTAATTAGGAGGGAAATAGAGAAATGCCTAGAACAAAAAAAGAACAAGTAGTTTTTAATGGTACAGGAAGAAGAAAAAGTTCAATTGCCAGAGTTAGAATTATGAGTGGAAAAGGAGATATTACAGTTAATGGAAAACCATTAGACGAATATTTTGGAGAAGAAACACTAAAAGTTATAGTTAAACAACCTTTAACAGTTACAAATACATTAGATAAATTTGATGTTATCTGTACAGTAAAAGGTGGTGGATTCTCTGGTCAAGCTGGAGCAGTTCGTCATGGTATAGCAAGAGCATTAAATGCAGCTAACTTAGAATATAGACCAGCATTAAAATCAAACGGTTTCTTAACAAGAGATTCTCGTGCAAAAGAAAGAAAGAAATATGGTCTTAAAAAAGCTAGAAAAGCACCACAATTTTCAAAGAGATAATATCGAAGTATATTTTCGGGTATAAAACGAAATACTTACAGAACCCCAATGTTATTAAAGCATTGGGGTTCTTTTATTATTCTAAATAATCTCTTCCTCCATATAAAATATGAAATAAAAAAACATGACATGGCGAAGAGCTTAATTGCGCTCTCCACCATGCCATTTTTCTTACATCAACATCCAAGGCATCAGCCAGCGGATGAGGAGAAGGATAATGCACATTGCTACTGATATAATCCGCCCTGTGAAGAACAGATTGTAACAAAATTTGAATGCATCGTATTGCTTAGTTACCTCAAATAGCAAGCTAAGAAGCCATGCTATTACTGTGCCAACTAAGACAATCCAGAATAGTACATTCGTGGCTTTGACAGCCATAACTATAAAAGCCAAAATGAACAGTAGCATGATAAGAATGTATTCCACTTTTTTGCCTCCTCTATTTTCAAAAAGTACAATTTGGAATTGCTAGCTTAATTATAGCATATTTCAGCTATTTTTTCAAATATCCAAATTTTGTATTACACGATAGATACAGTTTGCTTTTTATGCCGTTTACTTTTAGAGATAATTAATATTTTTATAAAATGAGCCGAAATATCGTGTCGTCACATGAGCTACGTGCGCTCGATATGAGCTGCGAAATTTTATAAAAATATTAATTATCTCTTATATAGTTATGCGTCGCGAACTGTATCTATTCATTGTTATAATAGAAATCTGGAACAGTACCAACAATAACAGACTCTGCGATTAAAACCTGATTGTCAATTTTTTGTTTAATTGTATTATATGGAGTTAGAATTGTAACTTCGCATGTTAATAACAAATATATTCTATGTAGAGTCTGATTTATACCCTGTGATTTAAATTCAGATTCTAGTTTTGTATCTACATTTCCGATATTTGTGATTTTAATATGAATCTTCGGTCCTGATGCTGAAAAAAGTTTTATTCCTAAAATACTTCCAGAATATATGTATATATCCGTATTTTTTTCTTTGCTAAATCTATTAATAATATTTACTGGAATATCTGACATTATTTGATTTATATTTTTTGTATTTGTTTGTAACATTTTTATATTTCCGTCATTATCTCTTATTATTGTAATCAGATCATCATATGTATATTTATCCATTATCACTGTGGCTTCTTCATTTGATATCTGTGTTGCTATGTTTTTTGCTTTATCAATACATAATTCGTTGATGATTGGATTGATTGCTTTT
>CAYPES010000118.1:0-4013 GCA_964409925.1 uncultured Clostridium sp.
GGGGTAAAAAAATAAAAATAAACGTAAATAAATACATAAAAAAATATAAAGAGAAGGAGAGAGTGATGCCTATAAGAAAATATAAGTTATAAAAGAATAACTCTGTGATAAAAATAAACCAGCTATAAAGGTAGCTGGTTTGTTTTCGTAGAAAATAATACAGCAATAACAAGAAAACCTTGCAATTTATGGAAAAATGCTATATAATTTTTGCAGTTAAGAAAGAAGGAGAATAGAAATGAAAGCAATTGAAATTAGAAATAAATTTTTAGAATTTTTTAAAAAACATAACCATAATATTATTCCAAGTGCACCATTAATTCCAGAAAATGACCCATCTGTATTATTTACAACAGCTGGAATGCAACCATTAGTACCATACCTTTTAGGAGAAAAACATCCAGAAGGTACGCGACTAACAGATTACCAGAAATGTTTACGTACTAATGATATAGATGAAGTAGGAGATAATAGACATTTAACATATTTTGAAATGTTAGGAAATTGGTCTTTAGGAGATTACTTTAAAGAAGAAGCAATAGCAATGAGCTTTGAATTTTTAACAAAGGAGTTAGGGATTCCAGTAGAAAAATTATCAGTTACATGCTTCGCGGGGGATGAGGATTGTCCAAGAGATACAGTAACTGCAGAATGCTGGAAAAAAGCAGGAATTCCAGAAGACAGAATTTACTATTTTGGAAAAGATGATAACTGGTGGATAGCCGGTGAAGAAGGTCCTTGTGGTTCTGATACAGAAATGTTTTATGATACAGGAAAACCAAAATGCTCTGAAAATTGTAACCCATCATGTGGATGTGGCAAATATGTGGAAATATGGAACAATGTATTCATGGAATATTTCAAAACAAAGGATGGAAAATATACAAAATTAAAACAACACAATGTTGATACAGGACTTGGACTAGAGAGAATGACAATGTTATTAGAAGGCAAAGAAACTCCTTTTGATACAGAACTATTTAAACTAGTAATGGACAAGCTACAAGAATTAGCTGGAATTGATGATATAGCAAGTAGAAGAATTGTTGCAGAACATCTACGTGCTAGTATGATGATAATTTTAGACGGTGGCGTTCCAAGCAATGTAGATAGAGGATATATACTAAGAAGATTAATTCGTAGAATGGTAAGACATCTAAGAAAGCTACAAATAGACTTAAATAAACTTCCTGAATTAATAGAACTTAATATAGATACACTAAAAGAAATGTATCCTGAATTGGTTGAAAATAAAGAAAAAATAAAATCAGTAATAATAGAAGAAAAAGATAAATTCGAAAAAACTCTAGAACGTGGAGAAAGAGAATTTAACAAAATTGTAAACAAACTAAACAATGAAGGAAAAGATACAATATCAGGGCAAGACTTATTTACATTATATGAGACATATGGATTCCCACCAGAAGTAACAGCAGATCTAGCAAAAGAGCAAAACCTAAAAATTGATAGTTCAGAATTCGATAAACTATTTAAAGAACACCAAGAAAAATCAAGAATAGGAAGCGAACAAAAATTTAAAGGCGGATTATCTGGAAGCGGAGAAATGGAAATAAAATATCACACAGCAACACACCTTCTAAATGCTGCCCTAAAAGTAGTTGTTGGAAAAGATGTTCATCAAAAAGGTTCAAATATAACACCAGAAAGAATGAGATTCGACTTTAGCTGTGACCATAAATTGACAGACGAAGAAAAACAAAAAGTAGAAGATTTAGTAAATGAGTGGATAAAAGATGCAATACCAGTAACAGTAGAAGAAATGAAAAAAGAAGATGCAATAAAATCTGGTGCAGAATGTATGTTCATAGAAAAATATCCAGATATAGTTACAGTATACTCAATAGGAACAGTATCAAAAGAACTATGCGGAGGACCTCATGTGAAGAACACATCAGAGTTGGGAACATTCAAGATAAAAAAAGAAGAAGCCAGCTCAGCAGGAGTAAGAAGAATAAAAGCAATTTTAATTTAGGGACCAATAGGGACGGTTCTCAATGGTCCCACCTGTCCCTAAATGGTGCTATTAAATAGTAGAATATAAAATAAAGGACCAAACAGGGACATATAGGACCATTGAGAACCGTCCCTATTGGTCCTTAAGGAGAATATAATATGGAAGATTGTGTTTTTTGTAAGATTATAAAGGGAAAAATTCCTTCAGAAAAAGTTTATGAAGACGATAAAGTGCTAGCGTTTAAAGATATAAATCCAGCTGCACCAATACATGTTTTAGTTATACCAAAAGAGCATGTAGAGAATGTTTTAGAAATAAATGAAGGAAACAATGAAATGATTTCGGATATATTTTTAGCAATTAATAAAATTGCTAAACAACTAGGAATAGAAAAAGATGGCTTTAGAATTATAAATAATTGTGGTAAAGACGCGGGACAAGAGGTTATGCATTTGCATTTTCATATGCTTGCTGGAGGAAAATTGGGACCTAAGATAATATAAATTGCAAATGTAACACTACAATTTACAGTATAGAGTAAATAAGAGATAATTACTTTTTTAAAAAATGTTATAAACAACACTAAAATAAAAAAAGTATATGCAAAAGAAAAGAAGTATGGTATAATTATACTAACGATATTTTTATGCTATTAGGAGGAAGATATGGAAGAATATAAATATGCTAAATTATTAACTATAATCTTAATAATTGTTGTAATAGGAGTTTTAATACTACTTGGATTTTTAGGGTTTGATGTATATAAAAAATATGCAACAGAAAAGGAAGTTGCCAAAGTAATAGACGATTATGATACAGCATTAAATAGTATTGAAAATACCACAACTGATGTGAATACTGAATTGCCAGATATTGTTACAGAACCTTCTCAAAATATAACTAATTCAGATACTTCGGGAGGAGGAACAACTAGCCAGAAACCTGTAAAAGTACAATATGGAGGATATAATGTTGAAGGAAAAATAGAGATTCCTGCTATTGACCTAAAGTATCCTATATTAGAAAAAACAACACCTTCATCTATAGAAACTGCAGTTGCTATTATGTATAGCACAAATGGATTGAATCAGCCAGGAAATACGGTTATAGCTGGACATAATTATAGAAATGGATCTTTCTTTGGAAATAATGATAAGCTAAAAGAAGGAGATAAAATATATATAACGGACAATTCTGGAACGAAGATAAAATATAATATTTATAATATATATGAAACATCGCCAGATGATAGTGATTTTATAATGCGTGAAACAAATGGAAAAAGAGAAGTCTCGTTATCAACATGTACAGATAATTCTAAGGCAAGACTTATAATTTGGGCAGTTGAAGAATAAAAGGTATAAAAAATTAAAAAAATAACATTTATTTCTTGACAAAACCATATAAGATGAGTTAAAATAAATAATGCATTTGGTTGAAAGATTAAATGCGTTATTTAATGGTGGATTTGGCGTAGTTGGTTAACGCGCCAGTTTGTGGCACTGGAGACCGTGGGTTCGAATCCCACATTCCACCCCATTTATAATATATTGGGCTGTAGCCAAGCGGTAAGGCACATGACTTTGACTCATGCATGCGCTAGTTCGAATCTAGCCAGCCCAACCATCTAGTGATAATACGAACAATATAATTTACTTCATACGGCGGATTTGCCGCAAATATGAAATTGTAAAGTATTATCAAGAAACAAGAAAATCTAGTAGAAAAAAATACTAGGTTTTTATTTTTTATTAAATTTTAAATCTATATGGAAGACTAAAAATTATATTTATATTGTATAGTTTTAATCTTCCATTTCTATATTTTCAAATACTTTATCATCAAAAAATTCTTTTAATTTCATATTCAAGCCTTCACAAATATATTCTATTATATCTATTCTTAAATATTTTCTTTGTCCTGACAAGAATTTTGATAATGTGGCTCTTGATATTCCTGCCATTGTGCTAAGTTTTGAAACATTCAAATTTCTTTCTTCTATTAAGTTTGTAATTCTTATTCTAATTGCTTGTGATAA
>CAYPES010000119.1:0-3987 GCA_964409925.1 uncultured Clostridium sp.
GAAAGAGAGCCTGCAAACTGGTGCTTTATGATATATATTGCAGTTATTATAATTGCATTAATCATATCTTTATGCCTACATTCTGTAATTTTGTTAAACAGATATTTATTAATAGTAACGGGACTATTAATTTTTGGACTTAGCTTTTTTATGGCAAAAGATACAAAAAAATGGAGAGTAATTACTGTTTGTGCTACTATATTAATATTATCTACTGCAAGTAATATAATTACTATAAAGGAGAATTATAATAAAAACAATAGAGATTTTATGTCGTATTTAGATGAGAATATTGAGGCTGATGATATTATAGTTTATTCAAATGCCATAAATGGAGAAGTTATAACAACAGAAATAGCGCAAAATCATAAAAATATTTCATACTTTTATAACAAAGAAAAATGGGGAGTGCAAGAAGCATATAAAGCATTTGGACCATATATGGAAATTAAAGATACGCTACCTGAAATTTTAGATAATTATACAGGCAGAATATGGTTAGTTGAAAGTGGCAACACACATGAACTTCTAGAAGAAATATCAGACAAATATCAAATTACAAAGATCGAAAATAAACAATTCAAAAATAAATACAAAAATTATGAATATACGATAGAATTGATAGAAAAAAATGATACAATTCACAGCCGTGTTAATTATTTTGACTAGATTTTAAAAAGATACACTGTGAATCGTAAAAAAATTAGCACACATTTTATAGATTTTACGAAAATCTAAATTAATTCAGAAAAGAGAGATGGCAAGTGGAAAATAAAAAAATAAAGGTATATGCTTTTGTTGGACCATCTGGCACAGGTAAAAGTTACAGAGCACAATTGGTTGCAAGTGAAAATGATATACATTATATAATAGATGATGGATTGTTAATAGATGAAAACGAAGTGCTAGCAGGAACATCAGCCAAAAAAGCACCAACTAAAATAGAAACTGTTAGACATGCTCTTTTTGTAGAAAAAGAAGAGAAAGAAGAAATGATAAAAGCAATAAAAAAATATAAACCTGATGGAATTTTGATACTGGGAACATCTGATAAAATGGTAGAGAAAATTAGAAAAAGTCTGGAACTTCCAGAAATTGAAAAAACCATTTATATAAATGAGGTTGCAACAGAAGATGAAATGGAAAAAGCAAGAAATATCCGTGTAACTCAAGGAAAACATGTAATTCCAGTACCAACATTCGAAATAAAAAAAGATTTTTCGGGTTACATCCTAGATCCGTTACAGATATTTAAATCAAAGGGAAAAGGCGGAAATCCATATATATCAGAAAAATCAATAATAAGGCCTACTTTTAGTTATTTAGGAAATTTTACTATATCAGATAGTGTATTTAGACAAATAGCTGAAAGAGTAGCAAAAAAAATGCCTGAAATATATGAAGTAACAAGAACCCGAGTAGAAAACTACGGTGATGGAATATCAATATACATGGAAGCCGTTTTAAATTACGGTAACAATGTAATCGAAGTATTGCAAGAATATAAAACTAAAGTAAAAAAAGAAATAGAAAAACAGACTGCAATGAATGTAATAAAAGTTGATTTGGTTGCAAAAGGAATCCACATGAATGAATAAGTAGGGACGGGGTTTAATTAGAAGAAATATCTATAAAAAGGAGAGTAAAATATGTCTTTTATAGTAGCAATAGATGGTCCTGCAGGAACAGGAAAAGGAACAATGGCAGAGATTTTATCAAAAAAATATAATCTGCTAAATATAGACACTGGAGCAATGTATAGATGTGTTACTTTAGAAATGTTAAATAAGAATATAGGTTTGAATGATACCGAAAAAATTGCAGAAATGCTAAAAACAATAAAAATTGACATGAAAACCGAAAACGACAAGCAAAAAGTTTTTTTAAATGGGCAAGATGTAACAGAACAAATAAGAGGAAAAGAAGTATCTTCAAATGTTTCACCAGTTTCTAGCATAAAAGAAATAAGATTAGCTATGGCTGGGTTACAGAGAAAAATGGCACAAGGCAAAGATGTAATTATGGAAGGAAGAGATATAGGAACAGTAGTTTTTCCAACCGCTGATGTAAAGATATATCTTGATGGAAATGTTGAAGTAAGAGCTCAAAGAAGATTTAAACAAAATATAGAAAAAGGCATTGAGATGACTTACGAAGAGGTACTAGAAAGCATAAAAAAAAGAGACAAAAATGACATGGAAAAAGAAATGGGAGCTCTAAAAGTAGCACCAGGAGCCACTGTTATAGATACCTCAAATATGACTGTAAAGCAAGAGGAAAAAAGTATAAGCAAAATAATAGATAAAAGGCTAAAAGAAAAGAAAAACGAAGAAAAAATTTATAGGATAAGACCGGAAACAACTTGGAAAAAAGTTGAAAGGTCAATAATAAAAAAGCTTATATATGCATTTTATAGAGTATTGTTCAGAATAGAGAAAGTGAATGAAGAAAATGTTCCAATGGAAGGACCAATAATAATATGTGCAAATCATTTGAATTACTGGGATGCTGTGGGATTAGTAACTGCTACCAAAAGAAGAATTAACTTTATTGCAAAAGAAGATTTATTTAATAATGGATTCTTGAATTGGATTGCCCATGTATTTGACGTAATTCCAATAAAAAGAGGAATGAGAGATATGGAGGCTATGAAAAGATGCTTAAGTTCTCTGAAAAAAGGTATAGCTCTAGGAATATTCCCAGAAGGAACAAGAAAAGGGCTTGAAAAAGGGGCAAAAGTGCAAAATGGAGCTGCATATATGGCTTTAAAAACGAAAGCAAAAGTTGTACCAGTTGGAATACAAGGTACATTTAGACCATTTACAAAAGTAACACTAAATTATGGTGAGCCAATAGATTTCTCAAAATATGATAGTAAAAATCCAGAAAAAGATAATTTAGATCAAGCTACAAAAGAGATTATAGATAACATAATTATGTTGACAAAAAAAGGAAAATAAGGTATAATTATGCACAGATAATTGCTTACTTATATCTACATTCTAAGAAGAAACAGAAAATTGTAGAATAAAAATGTAGATTTATGAGAGTGCATGCATATTGAAAATAATAGATTAGAAATGAAGGATTCTTATGGTAAAATTTGAAGATAATTTAACTTTCGAAGATATAGTAAATCAAACTTTTAAAGATATAAAAGTTGGAAGTACTATTACAGGAACAATTGTAGACATTAATGCCCAAGGAGAAATATTTGTTGATATTGGCTATAAAGCTGATGGCATAATTCCTAGAAATGAGTATTTTAGTGAAAATGATTTAGAACCAGCTGAAGAATACAAAGTGGGAGATAAAATAAAAGCAGACATCTTAAAATTAAATGATGGTCAAGGCAATGTTTTGATGTCTTGCAAGCATGCTAAAATAAATGAAATAAGAAAAGATTTTAAAGAAAAAGTAGAAAATAAAATAATATTTGAAGAGCAAGTAAAACAGGTAAATAAAAACGGGCTAGTAGTTTTATATAAAAATTTAATCAGAATTTTTATACCAATATCACTTTCTAATATAGGTAGAGATGAAGACATAACTACGTATAAAGGAAAAAATGTAAGATTTAGAATAATTGAAAATGACGAAAAAGCTAAAAAAATAATAGGATCTGTAAAAGATTTAATAGAAGAAGAAAAGAAAGAAAAAGAAGAAGTTTTCTGGAATAGCATAGAAGTAGGAAAAAAATATACAGGAACAGTTACAAGTATCAGCGACTATGGAGCTTTTGTAGATATTGGCGGGGCTCAAGGACTATTACACATATCAGAAATGGCTTGGGGAAGAAATCAAAATCCAAGAGAAATATTACAAGTAGGACAAGAAATAGAAGTCAAAGTTAAAGAGCTAGATAAAGAAAATAAAAGATTCAAACTTTCGTATGAGAAAAAAGGACCAAACCCATGGAACAAAGTTGAAGAAAAATATCACGTTGGAGATGTTGTAAAAGTAAAAATTTCTAAATTAATGCCATTT
>CAYPES010000120.1:0-3964 GCA_964409925.1 uncultured Clostridium sp.
TAACCTGCATATATGGCCCGATAAACGAAATCTGCTCATACTCATCTTCCGGGTTGTTCTTTTCATATTCCGTATCCATCTGATCTATATAGCCCTCAAGATTAATTCCATATTTTTCTCTCAGATCATTCCTTGTAAATTCTATAGCTCTTTTCACTTCGGATATTGTGCCGAGATGCTCAGGCAATGTGTATCGTATGTCGTCAGGCACTGTAACATGGCTCTCATAACATGCGTTTTTAATTCTTAGTTCCTCAAGTCTTGACTCAAGGTCGTCCATCCTCCAGAAGAGTTCCCTTTCCGGAGATGGATAGCTGTAATCGCTGTCTCCATCCAGAAATGCAGCCGCCAAATTTGTATAGTATCCCATGACAGTACCTCCGTTTCATCTTTTTTTCTTATTGTACGCCATACGATGTACTATAAACAGGACACATCCACATTCCGGTTGTTTTTTCCGTAAAAATATGATATCCTTTTCGATGTCAGGAGAAAGAGACGAAGGAGATAAATAATAAATGAATTACATTGGCTCAAAGTTTTCCCTATTAGATTTTCTGGAAACCACTATCGAATCGGTTACCGGATATAAAAATGGTGATAATTATGTTTTTGGCGATTTATTCGCCGGAACAGGAATTGTAGGACAGACTTTTAAGGCAAAAGGATGCACAGTAATCTCTAATGATATTCAATATTATAGCTATGTATTAAATAAACACCTCATTGAGAATGTTCCCCAATTAGATACCGGTTTACTCGAAAAGCTTAATGCTCTCGCTCCTGCAGAAGGTTTCATATACCGGAATTACTGTGAAGGTTCCGGCTGCGGCAGAAATTATTTTACAAATGAAAACGGGAAAAAATGCGATGCTATAAGAATTGAACTCGAGCAGCTTCGAAAAACCGGAGAGATTAACGATAACCTATATTTCTATTATTTGGCAAGCCTTATAAATTCTATTGATAAATACGCAAATACTGCTTCCGTTTATGGTGCCTTTCTCAAGCATATCAAAAAATCAGCACAAAAGGAGTTTCAATTGGAGCTTCTCCCTGTAATTGATGGCCCCGTGGGAAAAGTCTATAACGAGGATATCAATGAACTTGCAAAGAAAATACATGGAGATGTTCTGTATCTGGACCCTCCATATAACGCAAGACAGTATTGTGCCAACTACCACGTTCTTGAGACCATTGCAAAATATGACAATCCTGAACTAAACGGCGTCACAGGTCTTCGTGATTATTCTGACCAAAAAAGCAGATTCTGCTCCAAACGCACAGTAGCGGATACTTTTGATGATTTGATAAAGCACGCGGATTTTAAATTCATTTTCCTGAGTTATAATAACGAAGGTCTTATGTCTCTCGATACTATAAAGGAGATCATGTCACGCTACGGAAAATATAGTTTCTTTACAAAAGAATATAAGCGTTTCAAAGCAGATAAAGACGAAAATCGTAATATCGCAGCGGATTCTACAACAGAGTATCTGCATTGCCTGATAAAAAAATAGGGGGATTTGAATGGCAAAATACAATGATTTGGACCCTAAAAAGTGGAAAGAATATGATGATATCAATACGGATTCACTGTGGATTATAGATAAGCGGGATAATTCCGGAGCTCATTCCGGAGACTACCATGGGAATTTTGTCCCTCAGATTCCACATCAGCTTTTCGCAAGATATACAAAAAAGGGCGACTGGATTTTAGACCCTTTTATGGGAAGCGGCACTTCATTAATTGAGGCGCAGCGAATGGGCAGGAATTCTATCGGAATTGACTTGCAGCCGGAGGTTGTGCGTGAGGCCTATGAGAGAATTCAGACAGAACATCGTGATGATTGTTCTGTAAAGGTTGTGGCCGGAGATAGCCGGACTCTGGATATGGACGAGCTTATGGAAGCCTTGGGAATCAAGAAAGTCCAGTTTGTAATTATGCATCCGCCGTACTGGGATATCATAAAATTTTC
Source organism: uncultured Clostridium sp. (assembly GCA_964409925.1). Taxonomy (GTDB): domain Bacteria; phylum Bacillota; class Clostridia; order TANB77; family CAG-508; genus CAG-245. Next base: position 1,980 of record CAYPES010000120.1, read on the forward strand.
CGATGACGAAAATGATTTATCAAACACAGCAACATTAGATGATTTTTTGGAATCCTTCGGCGAAATCATAGATAATTCAACAAAACATCTCGAAAAGAACCGGTACTGCGCCTGCGTTATCGGCGATAAATATGCCAATAGCCAGGTTATCCCTCTCGGTTTTCATTGTATGAATAAGTTCATAGAAAAAGGCTTTTTGTTAAAAGCCATTCTTGTCAAAAATTTTGGTGAAACAAAGGGTAAAGCCAGCCGGCAAGGAATTTGGCGTTACCGTGCCATCACGAATGACTTTTACATCTTCAAGCACGAATATATCTTTGTATTTAAAAAGGTGAAGTAGTCTGCGGGCTGCCTCACCTTGTCTTTTAGTCCAAGCGGATAATATCACTTTTTAAGCGATAATCTTTTCCGCAATCTGTAATGGTAATTTCATTTAGTCCGTGTTCTTTTACATATTTCATAAAAGCCGATATTCTTTCTCTCATTAAATCAAAATTGCTCTTCATAACCATATTTTCATATGGGGTGCGTGCATCACATACCACATAAAGACGGTTAAGCATCTGCTTTCTGCTCTGCTGGGATTGATTGGCGTAATACCAGCGGATCATCTCATTTTTGCCTTCTCTGGTTGATAAATCATAAGGCCTTGACCAAAGCTTTGCCGGATATACCGTTAATTTTACATCAAAAGGAATACCGTCAATGTAAATATCAACATCGTGATTATATTTATCCTCTTCGTGCACGGCACCATATTCACAAAAAATATATTCACAATGGACAGATGTCATATAATTATACCAGCGATGAAGAGCATATTCTTTATTTACATTTCTTCTTTCAATTTCTTTCAAGCACTCTTCTAAAGATTCCATACTGTAAATAAAATTCGTTGCTCTATCATATGTATTATTCTGCATCTTCCAATTAGCAGAAATAATCTCCATAGTTTTCTTTAAATCTTTCTCTAATCTGCTATTCATCTTTCTGCTGCAAGTGTCTCTTAAATTCTAAAGGGTCGTACCAATAGCAGCCCACACATGCGTCCTCCTCATTATTATGCTTAGCACCGCCTTTATAATATGACATAGGATAACCAAGCTTTTTAGCGTCATATCTGATACCGGTTTGCCTGCATTCTTTGCAGAACTGTCGCTTAGCATCATTTGCAGCTTTGCTTAAGGGCTGAAAATCCGACAATCTCTGGTCTTCATTTTTCATAACTCTATCTTCATTTTTCATACCGTTCTTATGGTCTACTTCCGGATTTGAGGTTCCAAGAACTACACATCTTCTCGATTGTATTTCCTTTTTTATTTTGGGATTAATATGCTGAGAATAATTACCGTTGTTGAATCCATTTAGTCTTATCCTGTCAATACTGTTTCCCGGAGTATCGTCCTTATAAAATTCAACAATGTATCTCTTTGCCAATGTAGATTCTTTTCTTGCCCAGGAAGCCCCATTGCCAAATGTTAAATCAGCATACTTTCCAACAAACTCTGTTACATACACCCAACGGCTGACCCCATTCTTATCGGGTTTTGCCAGCTCAAGAAAAAGTTCTGTTTTTGTCACTTTTCTCCCTCCTTATCAATAGCATTATACCATTTATTCAAAGCTTTCACAACGGGAAACTATTGATGCAGTAATGCAAAAGAGTCTGGACTTTTTAAAACATTTGCTCATTATTGCTCATAAATATCACAGCGTGGGTCAAAAGTTGGTCAAAGCACTTTCAAAAGCGTGAAATCCCTTGGAATTCCAAGGGGTTTCGTGTTTGTGGTAATTATTCCCACACGATCGTGCCCACAGAAAATCCGGTTCTCCTTTGGAAAAGAGCTTAATTATTTCATTGCCGAGATTGTCGTAACAATAATCGTATGCCATAATAACCTCCTGTCTTCAACAGTAAATGTAATGGGTTCCGTATTAAACCCTATTTTCATCATCTTCTCCTTTTCTTACCATTACTGCCATCC
>CAYPES010000121.1:0-1727 GCA_964409925.1 uncultured Clostridium sp.
ACGATACGTTACAAAATATAATTAAAAATACCAATATCTTCGTAAATTATTTTAATATAGTTATTCCAAATTTTATACTGTGAATTGTAACTAATATATTAAAATATTTAATTTTATTGTTGATAAATGATAGAAAAAGTAGTAAGATATAAAAAATAAGTTATTATACTTATAAAGGGTTATAGGAAATCCCACAAAAACCTAAATATTATCAATAACAAGGATGTACGAAATGAAATATACAGATCAATACAATGAAGATAACTTAGTAAAAATAAAGGTAATTGGCGTTGGTGGTGCTGGAAATAATGCTGTAAACAGAATGATTGACGAAGGAATACGAAATGTTCAATTTATTGCGATAAACACAGAAGAACAAGCTTTAGCACAATCTGAAGCACCAATTGTAATGCATATAGGAAAAGATACAACTAAAGGACTAGGAGCAGGCTCTAATCCAATACTAGGAGAAATGGCAGCTAGAGAAGATGAAGAGAACATTAAAAAAGCCTTAAATGGAGCTGACATGGCATTTGTAACATGCGGAATGGGAGGTGGCACAGGAACAGGTGCTGCTCCTGTAGTATGTGAAATAGCTAAATCTATGGGAATATTAACAGTAGGAATCGTTACAAAGCCTTTCTTGTTTGAAGGTAAGAAAAGAAAAGAAAATGCTGAGGATGGCATTGTGAGAATGAAAAAAAATGTTGATGCTCTAATTGTTGTGGAAAATAACAACTTGCTAAAAGCAGTTCCAAAGGGAACCACGATGGTACAAGCTTTCCAAGAAGCAGATGCTGTACTAAAAAAAGGAGTTCAAGGTATCACAGATTTAATTACAATACCTGGATTTATTAATATAGACTTTGCAGATATTAAGACAATAATGAAAGATAGTGGAATTGCACATATGGGAATAGGCGTTGCAGAAGGTGAACAAAGAGCTTTAGATGCAGCAATAGCTGCAATGGATAGTCCTCTTCTAGAAACTTCAGTAAAGGGAGCAAAAGGTCTAATAGTAAATGTAACTGGAGGAATGGATTTGGGTCTAAGTGAAGTTAGCTCTGCTGTAGGATATATAAAAGAATTCTTAGATCCAGAGGCAAATATTATTTTTGGAACAATAGTAGATGAGAGAATACATGATGCAATAATGGTAACTGTTATAGCAACAGGCATAGAAGAAAATGCAGAAACTAAAACTTTAAAATATAATATATAAGGTTTTATGCTTAAATCTTAATAAAAATATTTTAAGCATAAAACCATTATGTAGTAACATATGTGCGCACGAATGTTTGTACAAGATTGAAAAAAAAATCAAAATATGGTAAAATATATATAATTAAGGTTTATCCTTAGTTGCATTAAATTCTTTCAATCTCACATAATTGTGAGTAACATAGTAAGTTTATAAACACATGGAGGAGAGTAATCCCCTCTACATAAAAGAAAGGAAGAAAAAAATGTTTTTTAAGAAGAGAGCCAAAAAGATGAAGGAAAGAACCACTGCTCGGCTGAATAGCTGCTTATTACTCAAAAGACATCTGAAGGAGCTACTAGAAGAAAAGGACAATCACATCTACGGAAGTCCTATTTGGGTGAATTCTAACTTGTTGGTTGACATATGGAACGCAAGAATTGATGAGCTGTCTAAAGAAATCCCTGAATTTAGTGGCGAACTTAAGAAAATCAAGGGCTACAGTGTATTCGGCTTACCGGATGAG
>CAYPES010000121.1:1737-3941 GCA_964409925.1 uncultured Clostridium sp.
TTTGATCAGATTAGCAGAGGAAAAAATGGTAAGTTGTATCCTTACGTGACCTCCGAAAGGATGATAACTGTAAGGGAGTTGCGCGAAAACCAAAATGAAGCCGACTGGAAATTCTATGCGCAAAATTATGAAACTTGGAGGGATTGCTCGGACTGGCAGTGCTCATATGCCAACAGATGCTGGCCGTGGGTCACCTACCTGATATCTCAGTATGAGATTACAATCCCTCAAATGGAGAGCAACATAAATACCCTCATCAAGGAACTGGAGGAGGAGATTTGCAAGCTTAAGAAGAAGCTTGCAAGCAATTAAAAAACACGAATATCCCTCGGCGATGCCGGGGGATATTTCGTGTTTAAAACAATGATTTTAATTTCACGGTTTTATGTTAATTGAATATTATATACAAGACACACTTCAAATATTTAATAAAAAGTGGAAAAGTTTGCATACTAATATTAAGGAGGAACTTAAAGTGGATACCAGCTTGAGCATAGGACAATTAACGATAGGAATACTAATACCTTTTTTTGGAACAACAGTTGGATCAGCATTAGTATTTCTATTAAAAAAAGAGATTAAACCAATTATACAAAAAATGCTATTAGGATTTGCAGCAGGAGTAATGATAGCCGCTTCTGTATGGTCATTATTAATTCCGTCAATAGAAATGGCAGAAAATCAAGGAAAGATAGCGTGGATTCCCGCTTCTATCGGATTTATGACAGGAGTAGGAACATTAATTTTAGTAAATAAATTAGCCGAGAAAATAGAAAGAAAAAACGCGTGCAAAAATAATGATAGGTTAACTATAAAAGAAAAAGTAAAAAGCACAACAATGCTTATGTTAGCAGTTACACTACATAACATACCTGAAGGAATGGCAGTTGGAGTTGCATTTGCTGGATTACTCTTACAAAATGCAGGAATAACGATTGCAGAAGCATTTGCACTAGCTATTGGAATTGCTATACAAAATATTCCAGAAGGAGCCATAATATCAATGCCACTTCACAGCTCTGGCAAAAGTAAATTCAAGGCTTTCGCAGGAGGAACTTTATCTGGCATGGTAGAACCGATAGGAGCAATTATAACAGTACTACTAACTAAAATAGTAGTTCCTATCCTGCCATATTTCTTATCATTTGCAGCTGGAGCGATGATATATGTTGTAGCATCAGAATTAATACCAGAAGCACAAGCAGATAAAAAATCAAATTTAGTTACTATTGGAGTATCAATAGGATTTGTAATTATGATGTTATTAGATGTAGCACTGGGATAAAATGTTTAGATTTGAAATGAAAAGCCCTCTGCCAGTTTTAGCTAGCAGAAGGCTTTTCGAGGATATTTTCAGAATTATTTGACTTTAGAAGATAATGGATAGTATAATAACCATTAGGAGGAGAAATGATTATGAAAATAAATGTAAAAGAGAAACATAAAAAAAGAGACATTACAGTATATGTAGTACTAAGATTTTTAGTGATAGTGACTATGATATCGCAATTAATTAAAGGAAACTTTGAGAATGTATTTATGTGCATATTAACTCTAATATTACTCTTGATACCATCTATAATAGACAAAAGGCTTAATATAGCATTACCAAATGCCTTAGAAACTATAATACTGTTATTTATATTCTCAGCAGAAATATTAGGAGAAGTTCAAAACTTTTATGGAATATTTAAGCACTGGGACACAATGTTACATACAATAAACGGATTTTTATGTGCAGCTATTGGATTTTCTTTAATAGATATATTAAACAGATCAGAAAAATTTCACACTAAAATGACACCAATATCTGTAGCAATAGTAGCATTTTGCTTTTCTATGACAGTTGGAGTATTATGGGAGTTCTTTGAATATGGAATGGATACTACTTTTAATACTGACATGCAAAAGGACAGAGTGATTCAAACAGTATCATCAGTAACACTAAATCCAGAAGGAAAAAATAAACCTGTTACAATTAGGAACATAAATCAAACTACAATTCATTATCAAGAAAATGGCGAAGAAAAAGAAATCACTATAGTAGACGGTTATTTAGACATTGGAATAAGAGATACAATGAAAGACTTATTTGTTAACTTTATAGGAGCGGTTATATTCTCTATACTAGGATGGTTATATATAAAAGATAGGGATGAATATAAATTTGCAGAAAATTTTATGCCAAAGATGAAGAAAAGAAA
>CAYPES010000122.1:0-3890 GCA_964409925.1 uncultured Clostridium sp.
AACACAAAGTGGAGATAATTATGCAAAATCTTATTGGCTGGCTTCGCCTGGAGCTCGTGTGTACTCTAGCCGTGCGTTCTTTGGGCCTGGCGTTGTTGGCAACGGCTACGTTGGCTGTGGCTACGGCTTCTTCTTCGGCTCGAATGGCAACTGGAATGCTAATAGGTTTGCTGTCCGCCCCGTAGTTTATCTAAATTCTGATGTCACAGTTGAGCAAATACAGAAAACAACAGGAAGTACTACTACTTGGAGCTATGATAATAGTTCACCAAATGCAGGAAGTGGAAATGCAAGTAATGGAGAAGCTGGAAATCATGGCAATTAATATTACCAACTAAGATATAGCCCTAAGAAGGCCTCGTGACTTCTGAGGGCTTGTATAATATAAGGTGTATGAATGAATATAACAAATATAATAAATATAGTAAGAAATGTAAAAAAAGTATGTGCTGATTATGTTGTAATTGTTTTGAGATTTACAAAAGAAAAAGACAGAAGTGTTACACAATAACATTTCTATCTTTTTCTATGTGTAATAAATTGATAATTTATTTTAATATCTCGTAGGAATTCAAAGCTATTTCTGTAGAACTTTGTCGTACGATTTTTATTGCAACTTTCAGAAAACATAGTATAATTGGATTATTATATTTTAATAAAGATTTATTATCTATCAAACTTAATTTCTTAATGTTTATTTCTTAAAATTTTTATCTAAGAAAAATTTCAATAATAAAGCTTTTTAGACTATAAAATATTTTTTTCAGGAGGACGGTTTATGTCAAAAATTAAAAATCAAGAACTTTTACCACCAAAGAATGATGTAGTGTTTAAGGAACTATTTACAAGAGGAAAAGAAAGTATAACAAAAGCTTTCTTAGAAGATATTCTAAAGATAAAAATTGATAGGCTAGATATTGATAAGAGCAAGGATTTAGTAAATGATAGCGTAAGAGACAAAAATGGAATGATAGATTTAAGAGCAGTAATAAATGATAATGTAGAATGCAACATTGAAATGCAATTAGTACCACACGAGAAAATGATAGAAAGATTCTTATACTATTGGGCAAAAATCTACACAGCAAATTTAAATATTGGCGAAGAATATACTAAATTGAAAAAGACAATAAGCATAATTATAGTAGACTCTGAAATGCCAAATCTGAAAGAAATACAAAATGCACACACAAAATGGCAAATAAGGGAAGAGGAAAATTCCACTATTGTATTGACTTCATACTTAGAGTTTCATATAATAGAAGTACCAAAAGCAATAAAAGAATACGAGAAAAGTCCGCAAGATGCAGTACTACAGTGGATGATGTTTTTGGATAATCCTAATAAAGAGGAGGTAACCAAAATCATGGAAGAAAATAAAGATATAAAAGAGGCAAAAGAAGAGTTAAATCAATTAAGCAGAGATGAGGTATTAAGAAGAATAGCGTTAAAAGAAGAATTACTAAGAATGGATATTAATCAAGCAAAAGCAGATGCAAAAAAACTTGGAAGAGCAGAAGGCCGAGCAGAAGGCCGAGCAGAAGCTAATGCTAAGACGGTGAGAAAATTATATGCAATTAACATGACTATTGAACAAATATCAAAAATTGTGGAATTAGATGTTGCCCAAGTTAAACAAATTCTAAGCATACAAGATTAATTAGTGTAACATATAGTAAAAATGTAACTGTAATAAAATATAAAAAAGACTTGTAAAAAATGAAAAAATAATATAGAATTATCGTAGTAAAAAAGATAGGAGTTGTTTAGCATAAATATAATAAAAAGAGGAATATCTTATTTTAAGAAATCTGTAAATTTAATATTATTAATTGTTATTGCAGGAATAATAATTGCAATTTTTACAGCGTATTTATTTAAACCAACATATAGTGTCACTTTGGATGGAGAGTTTATAGGGTATACTCAAAATAAAAGTGGACTACAAGCTAGAATAAATAACGCAATACAAAAAGGTGATGGCCAAAATCTAGCTTTTATACAAATAAATTCTATGCCAGAATATGAACTATGTTTATTAAAGAAGGATGTACAAACTAATGACGATGAAATATATAATAAAATAGTTGGACAAGGGGTATCATACTATAGATATTATGCAATACTAGAAGATGATGAGGAAAAATATTATCTTTCAAACTTTGAAGATGCTGAAGAAGTAGTAAATGAATTAAAAGATAAAGAGAGTACAAATATTGATAAAATAACAGTATTAGAAAAATATAATACAAGTAATGCAGAATTTACTGATGTAGAAACTTGCGTTGCTGGGTTATATAAGAAGAAGGTAGTTGTAAAAAAATATGCATCGACTGGAAGTACAGGCATTCCTCCAACTTCAGTTAATAATGGAGCTAAAGTAGAATTAGGAATTAGTTTAATAAGGCCAACATCTGGAACAATAACCTCTAGATTTGGAAACCGTAGTAGAGATAATCATAAGGGACTAGATATAGGGGCTTCAAAAGGAACTCCAATATATGCCGCAGCCTCAGGAACTGTATCTGTATCGCAATATGGATATGGTGGAGGATATGGAAATTATATATTGTTATCACATGGAAACGGTGTACAAACACTTTATGGACATTGCAGTGAATTATGTGTATCAGAGGGAGAATATGTTTCTCAAGGACAATTAATTGCAAGGGTTGGATCGACAGGAGTATCAACTGGAAATCATTTGCACTTTGAAGTAAGAGTAAATGGAGTAGCACAAGATCCACAAAATTACGTATATTAATCAAAAGAGATTAAATGAAATGAATTGAACCCAAATTATTAGACAAAAATATGTTTAATAATTTGGGTTCTTTTTTATGTTATAAGTAAAAATATTTATGAATTTGATAAAAAGTATTTTGTACATGTTTTTATAACATGATTTTTTATAACTAGAGTTGCTGATTCATGCAATTTTGCAGCCAATGCATCAGAATAATTAACATATGTAGCAAATTCAGTTACAGCAGAGTACATAGACTTTAAATAAGGATATTTTACATTTATATTATTAAATATTAGGTAATAATATGAGTTATAGCAATATAACATAGAACTTTTTGAGACTTTATCAATATCTGATAATTCAGAAGAAGACAGAAATTCTATAAAGTCGCAGAAGTCCTCAAAAGAATTAAATTTATAAATAAGCGAAGCGGAAGTTAGGCTAGGTATTTTTCTAGAAACTTTAAACTTCTTTTTTTCTGTATTCCCCTCGGATGTATTAGGAACACGACTTCTCGTAATAGTTAAAATAAAATTACCATTATCAAGTGCTAAAGTTTCAACTTTTAATTGATAGTTATCTGTTGAAAAACCATAATCTCTTTCTGCTTTATCTAATACAGCTAAAAACAAAGACTGCGTTTCATTAGAATTAGCCATAAAAGAATGAAAATCAATATCATTAGCCTCTAAATCAGCACTATTTAATGTGACTTTTATTTTATCGTTATTCACCTTTTCAAACTTCATTGCTTACCTCCTAGGATATATACTTATATTATACTACTAAAAATTAAGTAATTAAATGGACAAAATATGGAAATATAATATTTATATATTATATTATAGTTCTCATAAAAATGTAATAACTAATATAACACACAAAAATAAAAAAATAAAGCGAAATTTGACGAAAACTATAAATTGTTACAAAAAATATATGCATTTAAGTATTGAAAAAAAGTTATTTTCAATATATAATACAAGTTGTAAAATTGAGTTACGAAATTTGCTTTTCCGTAAGGAAAACCAAAATGAGGATGAATAAAATTAAGCTTGCTTTTTTAAGTATAGCGTAAAACAATTTTTTATGAACGGAGGATAAAAACAATCAAAAACAAAAATTCATGGATATGTATATT
>CAYPES010000123.1:0-3835 GCA_964409925.1 uncultured Clostridium sp.
TAGAATTTGATACTGCTTTTGCAATTCCAAAGTCTGTTACTTTTGCAATTCCATCTTCTGTAATTATTATATTATGTGGTTTTATATCTCTGTGAACTATATTGTTTTTATGAGCCATTTCTAATGCTGATGCAATTTGCATTGCTATATTTACAGACCATTTCCATGGAAGAGAGCCTTCTTCTGTAATAATTTGTTTTAGAGTCTTACCCCTTATCAGCTCCATTACAATATAGTATACGCCATCTTCATTTCCTACATCATATATTGAAACTATGTTTGGATGTGTAAGGCTTGCTGCAGCTAGAGCCTCTGAATTAAATCTTTTTACAAATTCTTCATCTGTTGTAAATTCATCTTTTAGAACTTTTACTGCAACGTCTCTGTTTAGAACTTTGTCTTTGGCTACATATACTGTTGCCATTCCGCCTACGCCAGTTTTACTTATAATTTCATATCTATTTGCTATTGTTTTCCCTATTATATTCATATAAATTTCTCCCTACCTACATTATTATAACAACTGTGATGTTGTCATATCCACCATTTTCATTTGCTTTATTAACTAAATTTTCAGTAGCATTTAATTTATCTTGTTTTATTATATTGTATATTTCCTCTTCTTTTATCATGTTAGTTAAACCATCTGATGTCATTAATATTATATCGTCTTTTATAAAAGTTTTTGTATATACATCTGGTTCAACTTTTTCCATGCAGCCAAGTGCTTTAGTTAGCATATTCTTTTTTGGATGATGAAAGGCCTCTTCTTTTGAAATTTTGCCATCTTCAATAAGAGTTTGCACATAGCTATGGTCCCTTGTAATTCTTCTCATAAATTCTTTTCTTATTCTATATACTCTGCTATCTCCAACATGGCCAATATATATCTTACTATTATATATTAAGCAAACATCTAAAGTAGTACCCATTCCATTTAATTCTTTTTTGCTTTGAGCTTTTTTGTAAATAGTGCTATTTGCATATTCAATTGAGTCTGAAATAAGTGCTTCTAGCTTTTCTTTGCTCTCTTTACTTTTTTCGAAATGTTTGTATATATATTCTTTTACAGTTTCAACAGCCATTCTACTTGCTACTTCTCCTGCATTATATCCGCCCATTCCATCTGCTAATATAAACAATTTTATTTTATCTTCTGGTTCTGAAATATAGTAGAAATCTTCATTAATCTTTCTTTCTCTTCCTATATCTGTTTTAGCAAATACTTGCATACATTTCCTCCGATCATTTTGTTTTTAGCTTACTGTTTGTCCAAATTTTTTCTTCTTAACTGTCCACAAGCTGCATCTATATCTGACCCCAACTCTCTTCTAATAGTTGCAACTATTCCATGGTCGTTTAGATAGTCTCTAAATTTTATTATATTCTCGTTCGAGCTTTTAGTAAATTTGCCATTTTCAATTTTATTAATTGGTATTAAATTAACATGGCATAACATTCCTTTTAGTAGATTCACTAGCTCTTTTGCATCTTCTAGATTGTCGTTGTTGTCTTTTGCTAGTGCATACTCAAACGATATTCTTTTGTTTGTAACTGCTATATAGTCTCTGCAAGCTTTCATTAGTTCTGCAATATTATATCTGTTATTTACAGGCATCATACTAGAACGTTTTTCATCATTACTTGCATGTAATGATACCGATAGTGTACATTGTATATTTTCTTTTGCTAAGTCGTATATTCTTGGCACCAATCCACTGGTTGATACGCTTATATGCCTTGCTCCTATGTTTAATCCTTTTGGATTGTTTATTATTCGTATTGCTTTAATTACATTATCGTAATTGTCTAAAGGTTCACCGATTCCCATAAATACAATGTTAGATATTTTTTCTCCAGTATCTTGTTCCACTGCTAATATCTGTTCAACTATTTCGCCTGCTGTTAAGCTTCTTATAAATGGAATTCCTGTTGATGCACAAAACTTACATCCCATTTTGCATCCAACTTGAGAAGAAACACATATAGATTTTCCATAATGATATTCCATAAGAACCGATTCTATTGCATTTCCATCTAATATATCAAATAAGTATTTCTTTGTGCCATCAGTTGATTCTAGCTTTTTTAATATATTGTAATTACAGATTGTATAATTTTCTTTTAATTTTTCTCTTAGCTCTAATGATAAATTTGTCATTTCATCAAAGCTTTTTACTTTGTCTTGGTATAACCATTTAAAAATTTGCTCCGCTCTAAAGCCTTTTTCTCCTATGCTTACAAGTTCCTCTTTAAGGTCTTGTAAATCATAATCTTTTATATTTTTCATTTTTTAGCTTTCACTTTCTAATTTTTGTTCATATATATTTATAGCACAATACTGCAATTTTTTCAATGGGCAGGACTAACAAAATTTAAAATACCAAGAACAGCTATTCCTGGTATTTTTATATCGCGTACATCTTTTGCAAAGCTTACTGCAATATCGCTACTATTAGTATATAATATTTTTATTGTTTATAATTGCTTTTAAATTATTTTTTACTTTATTGATATCTATTTTATATTTATCATTTAGTACATATTTATTTTGCATATTTTTAAATTCCTTTAGTAATTCATCATCGAAGTCTTGTTTCAAATATGTAAAATCTTTAATTTTAGTATTTGCGTCAATTCCACCCTTTCTAATACTTTCTTCTTGTCTTTTATATGAAATAAGTTTTTCTAATTCTTCTTTATCTTGCAGTAATTCTTTGATTTCTTTAGTTTCTAACAATACAGAAATATCATATAAATGCTTTGATGTATCTTTATACATATTTCTAATATAATAGAACTCTGCTGCAAAAATCTTGTCTATAAACATTCTTTCTAACTTAATAATATTTATATCAAAATTTGATATTTCAAATTGCTCTTTTAATATTTTCCTTTCATTTTCATTAGCTAATTTGTATATAAGTGGCTCAATATTATATTTTTTATAAGGCTCACTAACAGTAAAAGATGTTGCTTCTACCTGTATAACTCCTGCTCTATGTAAAGGATCTTTACTAGTATCATAAATAGAATTATATCTGTATATTCCTATAACACTTCCTTTATTGTCAATACACTCATCTTTTGATAATTCTAATCCTTCTATTTCGTAACCAAGAGCTGATTGTTTCAGTCTATTCTTATTTTTGGTATTTGACTGTTCAGAAAAAATTTTTACCGTTAAATCTATATCTTCTGAAAAGCGATTCATTGTATCTAATATTTTATAGACTGCTGTCCCACCTTTAAAATATGCCTGCAATTCATCTTGATTTTTTGATAGTTCCTTTAAAACTGCACATACATAATAGTCTTTTTCAATAATGTCAGAATCTATGCCAGTTCTTGTATTCAAATTGTCTATAAATTCTCTAAATAGCTCTTTATCTAGATGTAACTTCATTTTCATCTCCTATCTGGCTAGAACAAGTATCTTGTTAATAACAGTTCTACTTTTGGTATCCATAGCATATTTAATTATCTTTTCAAAATCTAAATCATTTTCTTCAATAAAATTGTAAATTACTTCATCTGGATTATTTACTTCTATTCCTATATTGTCTTTATTTTCTATTAAGTCAAATAATTGTAAATATTTATAATTCTCATTATTTATCTCAATTTTGGGCTTTCTAATTATAACATTTAAATCTTTATTTTCATATTTATTAAAGTTTTTACATTCATTTGTTGCAATATCTATAATATTTGGAACTTGAGTAGTTAGATGCGCTTCATTAAAAAGTTTTGCTCCAGTAACATATCCTTTTATATTTCCATTTTTGTCCATTATATATTTATATTGAATAATTTTTCTATTCCCTAGTAACAT
>CAYPES010000124.1:0-3829 GCA_964409925.1 uncultured Clostridium sp.
GTTAAAGAAGCAGCAGTAGAAGCTACAGCTAAAAAAGAAAAGAAAAATAAATAATTAATATATATATATAAACACCTTAGCGAAAGCTAAGGTGTTTTTTTGTATGTCTAGTGTTAGTATGTGTTAATGGATGAAAATCTGAAAGTCTAATTTGAATTATCAATATATTTTATATAAAAAATGTATATTTTAGAAAAATATGTTTACAATATAAGTGTATAGGTGTATTATATTATTAACACACTAACACGTTGAGATAGGAGGTGGATTATGGAGTTTAAAATTAACTCTAAGGAGCCTATATATACTCAAATAATTAGATATCTAAAAAAGAGTATAGTAAAGGGGGAATTAAAAGGTGGTGAAAGAATCTTGTCAGTAAGGGAATGTGCTGGTGAATTAAAAGTTAATCCTAATACAATTCAAAGAGCTTATACACAACTTGAAGATGAAGGTTTAATATATACACAAAGAGGAATAGGGAAGTTTGTAGTAGAAGATGAAAGTAAAATAGATGAATTGAGAATAGAAATGCTTGATGTAGTAATTACAAACTTTATAAATGAATCAAAAGAATTGGGGGTAAAAAAGGAAGATTTAATTGAAATAATAAATCAGAGATTTTAGGAGGAAAATATGGAGGAAGTTTTAGTGATCAATGACTTATGTAAAAAGGCGGGTAATAAGGAAATATTAAAGGGTTTAAATTTAGTTTTAGATAAAGGAAAAGTTTTAGGTATACTTGGACCTAATGGTAAAGGAAAAACTACACTTTTAAATATAATTTCAGGGCTTATAAGGGCAACATCAGGAGAGGTATTAGTTGATGGGATAAAAGTAAGTTGTGAAACAAAAAAGATAATATCTTTTCTTCAAGAAAAAAATACCTTATCTACTTGGATGACAATTAAAGATTCTATTAATTTTTATAAAGACTTTTTTGATGATTTTGATGAGAAAAAGCTTAAAGAATTATTAAAGTTTATGAATTTAGATGAAAATTTAAAGATAAAAACTCTATCTAAGGGAATGTTAGAAAAATTAAATTTAAGTTTAACATTAAGTAGAAAAGCAAAATTATATATTTTAGATGAGCCAATTTCAGGTGTAGATATAGTTTCTAGGGAAAAGATAATAGAGGCTATTATAGATAATATTGAAGAAGAGAGTTCAATGATAATAACAACACATTATGTTGGAGAATTAGAAGGGGTGTTTGATGAGGTGGCATTTTTAGATGATGGTAAAATTGTTGAAATTAATGATGCTGAAGTATTAAGAGAAAAGTATGGTAAATCAATAGAAGAAATATATAAATATATTTTTGCAGAATAGGGGGAGAGTTTATGAGGAATATTGCTAATATAATTAAATTTGATATAAAAAGTCAAAAAGTACAACTAATAATAGAAGTTGCTGTTATTTTATTCTCTACTATCCAACTTTCAATGTTTTGGAGGAAACTTCCATCAGAATTAACACTTATTCCAGTAATATCTATAGTTTTAATAGTTAACTCTATAATATCAATAGTTAAATTCTTTAAAAGTATATCTATAGATGAGGGAAGATTATTATTTACTGCACCCATAAAAGGATGGGAATTAATATGTTCGAAATACTTGGAGTTTATTTCTTCAGGACTAATATTAATTATTCTTACAATTGTAGGAACAATGATTACTGGAGGAAATATTAATTTATTAATTATAACATCAATGTCTATTTTATGGGGATTTTTTATTTTATTTATTTTAATAACATCATTAAGCGTGATTTTTAAAAGCTATTTTTCTAATACAGGTATATGTATAGTTTTAACAGTTGTATCTATGGTTATTATAAGTGGAATAATTTCTATATTAGAACTTGTAACTTATTTCATATTTCCAAGCGTATATATAGTCATTGGAGAATTTTTTGAATTAAATTTATTTAATATATTTGTTAATTTAATTACTTTTGGATTGTTGATATTCGGATGTATATATCATATTGATAAAAAGTTAGATATAGTATAAGGGGGATAAAAGATGAAAAAATTAATTGTTTTAGTTTGGTCAATAATAATGATATTTACTTTAACAGCTTGTTCAGTAAGGTTTGAGGTTAGGAATAAAAGAAATAATAGTAGTTTAAGTAGTAAAACCATAGAAATAAATAAAAGTGTAGCCTTTGAAGGTGAAAGTAAGATAGATATAGAGATTGGGTGTGGTAAAGCAACTTTAATAGGATATGAAGGTAATGAAATAATTATTTCTGGTACAACTAATCTATCTGATGAAAAGATAATATTAACTAAGGAAGGTAATACAATTAAAATTAAAGATAAAAGTGATAATTCCATAGATCTATTTGGAGATAATAATTATATATTAGATTTAGAAATAAAAATTCCATATTCTTTTAATGGAGATTTGCACTATGAGTATGGTGCGGGAGAAAGTGAAATAAAGGATATTATGTGTAATAATTTAAGTATCAATGGTGGAGCTGGAGAGTTAACAATAGATGATATTGTATTTAATAAATTAGATTTTGATGCTGGTGTAGGAGAAAGTAATATAAATTTAATTAGAAAATGTGGGGATATAGATATTGATGGGGGTGTAGGAGAAGTTAAGATTTCTTTAGCAGAAGTAGGTGGAAATTTAATATATGAAGGTGGAATAGGTAGTGCAGAAATAAAAATACCAGAGAATTCACCAGTATACTTTAATACAAGTTCTGGAATTGGAGAAGCGAGTATAAATGCAGTAACTTCATCTGAAAAGATATATGAATTTAATTTAACTGTTGGTATTGGAGAGATAAAAGTTCATAATTAAGTAATATTATAAAATAAATAAAAAAAAGGAATTTGCATTAAAATTCCTTTTTTTGTATACGTATATTTTGTAATAAATATCAATTATAGGAGAATTTCTTAAGTTTGATTAATAAAATTTATTATTATTGCAAAATATATAAATAATATCTATAGAATAAAAAGATGAATTTTTAAAGAGTTGTGATATAATAATCACAATAATATTACGAGGAGATAAAAGTTTGAGTAAGAATAGTTTTAAATTAAATGAAATTTCATTATTTTCTCAAATAAATAAGGATACATTGCATAAATTAAATGAAATTTGCTTTGTAAAGCAGTTAAAAAAGGGAGATCATCTTTTTAGAGATAAAGAAAAAATAAATAGTATTTATATAGTTAAAGATGGGAAGGTTGCATTATATAAGCAAAGTGAATCGGCACAAAAGAAGGTTATTTTTATTTTAGGAAAAGATATCGTAATTAATGAAGTAATAATTGATGATTTACCAGCATCAATTAATTGTGAAGCCTTTGAAAAAGCAGAAATTTTATGTTTTGATAGAATAAAGTTTTTAGATATTATGAGAGAGGATTTTGAACTTTCTAAAATAATTATTAATTCATTAGCAATGAAGGTTAGAAGATTATATAGGCAAGGTAAAAATTCTATTCCAATAAAAGTTGAAAAACGAGTTGCAGCGAAATTGTGGAAATTATCAAGAGATTATGGAATAAAAATAGAAGAAGGTACATTAATAGACTTAAACATAACGATTACATATTTAGCCGATATGTTTGGAGCACCTAGAGAAACAATATCACGAGCTTTAAAAATTTTAAATAATGAGGGATTAATTATTAATAAAAACAAAAAAATTATAGTTCCAGATAGAGATAAGTTAGTGAAATTTTTTAAAGAAAATTAATAAATTGTTATTAAAAATTTCCAAAATTAAAGAAAGTTAATAAGATGTGATAAATGTCACATCTTTTTTTTTTCAAAAAAAATATAATAAC
>CAYPES010000125.1:0-3806 GCA_964409925.1 uncultured Clostridium sp.
TACAAAATATAATTAGGCACTACAAGACACTTGGAAAAGATGAGGATAAATATGTTGAAAGCTTTAACGAGATTGCAACACAATACACAGATACACAATTAAAACTAATTACTAAGTTTTTACCACTAAATGTTAGAGCAGTATTAGAAGAAAGATGCCCTAAATATCAACAAGTAATGATTGGCAGTGTAAAAGCACAGCTTGAGGCTCAAAGCAAAGCAAGTAGAAAATACAATGCAAAAAATATACAAAGTAAGAATGTTAATAAAATTGAATTAATAGACAAAGAATTACAAAAATCTAAGCTAACAAAACCAGTAGTAATTCCATCAACTATTAATATGCAGAATGTGAAAAAAGCTTACACAAATGTAAGAAAAGAGCCAGAACAGAATATTCCTACGAATAATCAACAAACAAATACAAACTCATATAGCAATACAAACAACAACATAACAAGTAGTAGTAATCCATTAAATAATATAAACGATAAATTTAACTTTTATGATCAAATGGATGAATTCGATGACAACATGAACATACAAACTCCAGAAACTCAAAATGTTGCAGAGAAAAATGCTGAGCCAGTAAAGAAAGGTAGAGGAAGACCTAAGAAGGAAAAAACACCAGAAGAAATAGCAGCAGAAGATACTAAAACAAAGAAGGGCAGAGGAAGACCTAGAAAGATTGTAGATCAGCCAGTTAAAGAGGAGGAGAATCCAGCAGAGGATATTGATTTATTTGGATTAGCTTCAGATGATAATCAAGTAAATAATCAAATTGTCGAAGAAACTACTACATTACCAGGACTAGATGATGAATTCTCTAATAATACACAGCCTAATAATACATCGACTACAACTCACTTTGAAAATGATATTGATGATGTTTCAAACGGAGCCTTCTTTGGCAAAGACATATCTTTAAGAGAATTACCAGGAATGGAAGACTTTGATGATAGTAGAATCAGAAGAAGAAATAATCAAATTGAAACACCTCAAAGCAATTCAACATATAACAATGCTATTAATTTAAATACCCAATATAATAATCAGTTAAATAATAAACCAATAGAGATAAATAATACAGTTAGTACAAATAATAATTTAATACATTTAATAACAGGAGATAAAAAAATAGTTGCCTTCGTAGGAACCTCTAAAAATGGAACCTCTTTCTTAGTTAATAATTTAGCAGCAAATTTAGCAGCAAAAGGCATTAATACAGCTATTTTAGACCTTACAAAGAACAAAAATGCCTATTACATATATACATCAAATGAAGATAGACTAAGAGAAAGAGCCTTTAAATGTATAGAGGGGTTAAGAAGTGGAGTTGCAGAAGGAATTGAGGTAAATAAAAATCTAACTGTATATACTACTTTACCAGGAGAAAATCCAAGCTTTAACGATTATAGTAACATACTAGAAACATTAGTTAAAAATTATGCATTAATATTGTTAGATTGCGATTTTGATACTAATATAAACTATTTTGCTAATTCACAAGAAATCTACTTGGTACAAACATATGATATACTTACTATACAACCATTAACAGCATTTTTGAATGAATTAAAATACAAGAATGTCTTAGACCAAAATAAATTAAGAGTAGTAATAAACAAAACACTAAAATTAAGAAAACTAACAGATCAAATGATTATAGGCGGAATATCTTGTTATAATGATCCTGCTTCAACATTTATAAACACATTATTTGATAAAGATAAAGTAAGATATACTACAATACCTTTAGAGGACCAAACATATGCAAGATATTTAGAAAGATTAGTTGACTGCGAAATATCATTAAATGGATACTCAAGGACATTCTTAGATGCATTAGAAAAACTAAGTAATATGGTATATCCACTAATTGCAGGCAATACTAAATATCCACAAAACAAAAATTATAACGACTATAATAGAAAAAATACTAATACAACTTTCAACAGCAACATGAATGCAACCTTAAACAAAATGAGAAATAATTTTTAGAAATAACAAGACGAGGTGAGACTTTTGATAATAATAATTATATTGCTTGTGGCAATGATTATTGGATTAATGATGTATAATATGTCAATTCATAAAAAAATTGATGCATTTAAAAATATAAATCAACAAATTACAAGTTTAAATGTATTGCAAGATTTTATGGACACTATTAGTGAAACATCAAGTGCTAATGAGAAGCTAAGAAAAATAAATGAAATTTTAATCGAAAAATATAACATAAAATATTCTACTATTGTTGTTTATAACGGAGCTGAATTTGGAATAAAAGCATCAAATGTTGCGGAAAAACATTGGGATGTTCTAAAAAATTTACAATCAGAACCTGTATTTAAAGACAGCATAGAAACAGGAATACCCAAATATATTACAGTAGATAAAGAAGGAGAAAAATTACCATATCAAAGAATGGAATTTGGTAGAGCAAAAGCTGCGATGTTTTTCCCTTTATATATTGATAATGTATACATTGGATATTGGATAATTGAAGGAAGTATGCCACATGAATTTGATAGTGTGGATACAACAATACTAGAGGTTGTGAAAAACAACATTGTAGCAGTTCTTAAAACAATAGAAAATCAATCAACTATTGAAAGAATAGTAAAAGATGATAGATATTCAGAACTAAAAACTGCAGAGTTTTTATATACAGAAGGAAAGAAGATAATTGACAGATATACAACTTCAACAGTTTGCTTGTTTAAAATAACTAATCTAGTAAATATCAATGAAACAATAAGTAGAAAAACTGGAGACAATCTAATAACACAACTTTGTAGAAACATAAAACAAGACTTATCACCAGAATATTTATTTGTTAGATACATGGGACCAAAGTTTGCTATAGTATTTTCAGGAGTAGATATACAAGCAGTAGAGGAATTTATGGAAGGTGAAAAAGAATCAATAGAGGCAATAAAAGTTCCTGCTGCACAAGATTATAATGGTCAATACATAGAAGTATCACCAAAGTTAAATATTGCATTAGCTACATATTACAAGGGAACAGCTTTAGTAGGAGTTACAAAAAAATTAGAAGAATATCTAGATACAGCAGATCCATTAGAGAGTAATATAAATTATTTATAGGAGGTTTTAAATGGTTACAGACGAAACAGTTAGTTATAATGTTGAGAAAGAAAAAAATGCTAGAACAAAAGAAATTCTCAAATCAGTTTATAGCTCTCTAGCAGAAAAAGGCTATAATCCAATAAATCAGATAGTTGGTTACATACTTTCAGGAGATCCAACTTATATTACAAGCCATAACAATGCTAGAAATTTAATTAGGCAAATTGAAAGAGATGAACTTTTAGAGGAAATGGTAAAAACATATATAGGATTGGATAAGTAGTATGAGAGCGCTAGGAATTGATTATGGAGATGCAAGAGTTGGAATAGCCATTACAGATCCATTAGGATATACAGCTCAAGGATTAGAAACAATACATCATCAAGGTAACGACAAGATAGTTCTAAAGCGTTTAGAAGAAATAGTAAATCAATATAACAATGAAATAAATACCTTCGTAGTCGGAATGCCAATAAATATGAATGGTACAAAAACAGAAAGAGCAGAAGTAACAGAAAAGTTCATACACAAGCTAAAATGCAAATTTGGCAAAATAAAAATAGTAAGGATTGATGAAAGATTAACAACTGTTGAAGCTCATAAAACAATGAACTTTTTAAATGTAAATAAGTACAAAAAAAGAGATATTGTTGATACTATTTCTGCTGTTTACATATTAGAATCTTACATGAAAATGCAAAAAGATAATTGAA
>CAYPES010000126.1:0-3795 GCA_964409925.1 uncultured Clostridium sp.
TATTTGATACCAATAAAATATTATTTGTAAAAAATAAATAAGTTTTAAAAAAGTGATACCAAATGGTACTTGTTTGATACCATTTACAAATGATATAAGTATAATAGCATAAAAGAAATGAAAGAGCACTGCGAGAAATCGTATTGCTCTATTTTTGTGCAATTTAAAAAGAAGGGAGATAAATGAAATGGATGATGTTTTTGACGTAAAAGAAACAGCAGAATATTTACATTGCAGTGAATCTACTATAAGGAAGTTAATGAGAACAAAACAAATACCAAGTTTTAGAGTAGGATATAGAGTTTACTTTAAGAAAGAACTACTTGATTTATGGGTAGAAAATCAATGTAAAAGTAATTGGAATGTTATTGAAGAAAAAGATGATGAAGATTTAACAGAGTAATAACATCAAATTAATAATCAAAAAAATAATTAGGAGGACAAAGATGAAAAAAGAAAAAAATAAAGAATTAAAAGAATTTAAAGAAAAGGATAGTTTTTTATTATATCATAATATGTATGATATGATTGCAGATGTTTCAGACCAAGAAATAGGTGAGCTTATAAAAGGAGTATTTAGATATTCAATGTATAGAGAAGAGCCAGATTTTGAAAAAGGATCAGTACAACGTGTTTTATTTATTTCTATTAAAAATAGTATAGATACTAATACAAAAAAATACTATGAAATATGCGAAAAAAATAAAAGAAATGCGTTGAAAAGGTGGAGAAAAGAACAAAATGAAATAGAAGAGCAAGACGATGAAGAATTTTTGAACGATTACGATGATGAAGTTGTAATAGTAGATGGAAATGTATGTGATAGAGAGGAATTTGAAGAAAAATATGCAGATGAAGATGTTGATTTTGATACAGTATTAAATCATCAGAAAGAGCAAGTAAAGTATGGCCGTATTCCTGAATTATTATATTTATACAATCATAATAATGACAATATCACAGAAGAATTTGTTAAAAAAATAATTAAAGTATAAATCATATGCCGTTGCATGGGATTGTATATTTTTTTATACAAAAAATGCTGATATGATAAGAGAAGAAAAGAAATGATAAGAAAATGAAAAGATATTGTTGTTGTCTAATGAAAAGAAAAGAGTACCCGCCCCCATATATAAGGGGCGGTATAAAAAACAAAAAAACCGACAGCTCACCTACATTTACACAAGTTTTAGTTTTACATGAGTTTTTTGGAAAGTGTATTGTTTAATTTTGTCGAAAAAAGTAGAAAAATTGTAAAGCAAAATTTCTATATATTTATTGAGAAAAATGTCGATTTATGATATAAAATATAGTAGGATTATTAATTGTTTTATGGGGGAAGATATGAATATTAGAGAACGAACTTTAAAAGCAAAGGAATTTTCTGAATATTGGAAAAACAAAGGATATGAAAAAGGTCAAAGCCAAGTTTTTTGGATGCAATTATTAAAGGATATATTTGAAGTAGAAAATATTTCATCTTTCATTGAATTTGAAAATCAAGTACACATTGATAAAAGTACAGGATTTATTGATGCATATATACCCTCAACAAAAGTATTAATTGAACAAAAAAGTATTGATAAAGATTTAAGAAAGGCAATTAAACAATCAGATGGAAGCTTGTTAACACCTTTTCAACAAGCAAAAAAATATATTGCTGAATTACCTGTATCGAAACATCCAAGATATGTTGTAACTTGTAATTTTAAGTCTTTTTTAATATATGATATGGAAAAGCCAAATGGAGAGCCATATGAAGTTTTATTAGAAAATCTTGAAACTGAGTATTATAGACTACAATTCTTGGTTAATATTGGAAATGAACACCTAAAAAAAGAAATGGAAGTTTCTATAAAAGCAGGGGATTTAGTAGGAAAGCTTTATGACTTATTTTTAAATCAATATATTGATAAAACAAATGAGGATAGTTTAAAAAGTCTAAATAAATTGTGTGTTAGAGTAGTTTTTTGCCTATATGCAGAAGATGCAGGATTATTTGGAAAAAAGAATGTCTTTCATGATTATTTAGCTAGATTTGACACAACACAAATAAGAAGTAAATTAATTGAATTGTTTAAAATATTAGATACTCCTGAGAGTGAACGTGATCCTTATTTAGATGAAGACTTGCAACAATTTCCATATGTAAATGGAGGATTATTTTCTGATGAAAATATAGAAATTCCAACATTTACTGAAGAAATAAAAAATGTATTATTATCAAAGGCATCAGATGAATTTGACTGGAGTCAAATCAGTCCAACGATATTTGGCGCAGTGTTTGAAAGCACCTTAAATCCAGAAACTAGACGCTCAGGAGGTATGCATTATACTTCTATAGAAAATATTCATAAAGTTATAGACCCTTTATTTCTAAGCGAATTAAAAGAAGAATTAGAAGATATAAAAAATAAATATAAGAATCAAAAAAACAGAAATGATAAACTATTAGAATTACAAGATAAGATTTCAAGTCTTAAATTTTTAGACCCTGCATGTGGATCAGGAAATTTCCTAACAGAGACATATTTGTCATTAAGAAAAATAGAAAATGAAATTATAGAGATTATAAATAAGGGTCAGGTTGTTTTAGATACAGGAAATTTAATAAAGGTAAATATTCATCAATTTTATGGTATTGAAATTAATGATTTTGCAGTTACTGTTGCTAAAACTGCGTTATGGATTGCAGAATCTCAAATGATGAAAAAAACATCAGAAATAGTACATGCAAACTTAGATTTCTTACCACTAAAGAAGTATGTAAATATTATTGAATGAATTGATACAAAATTATGAATGCAATTATATAATGGGAAATCCACCATTTATAGGTGGGATGTTTATGAACGAAGCTCAAAAAAGTGAGATTAGAGATATTTTTGGAGGAGTAACGGGAGAAGGAGAATTTGATTATGTGACTGCTTGGTATAAAAAAGCATGTGATTATATATCAGGTTCAAAAATTAAAGTAGCTTTTGTTTCAACAAATAGTATTTGCCAAGGTGAACAAGTAACAACATTTTGGAAGTATTTAATGGAAAAGTACATAATTGAAATTAATTTCGCATATACGACTTTTGTATGGAATAGCGAAGCTAATGAAAAAGCAAAAGTTCATTGCATAATTGTGGGTTTTTCGCAAAAAGGCATACAAGAAGATAAGTGGCTATATACAAATATAAGTACTTACAAAAAATGTAAAAATATAAGTCCATATTTAATAGATGCTCCAACTCAATTTATCGTAACCCATTCTAATCCAATTTGTAATGTTCCGAAAATGAGATTCGGTAGTATGCCAAGAGATGGCGGAGGGTTTGTTATTACACCTGAAGAAAAAGACGAATTTATAAATAAAGAGCCAATAACAAAAAAATGGATAAAACCTTATGTGGGAGCAGTCGAATTTTTGAATAATAAAGAAAGATATTGTTTATGGTTGAAAGATGCAAATCCTCAAGAAATTTCAGAAAGCAAATTGGTAATGGAAAGAGTAAAGAGAGTAAGAGATTTTAGGAATGAAAGTAAGGCTGAAGGAACAAGAAAATATGCTTCTACTCCAACAATATTCTGTCAAATTGCTCAACCTGACACACAATATATTATCGTACCTAAAACTTCATCAGGAAAAAGAAGGTATTTACCAATTGGATTTATGGATAAAGATACTATTGCAAGCGACCTTGTTTTTTTGATACCAGATGCAACATTATATGAATTTGCTATTATTAGTTCAAATGTTCATATGTCATGGCTAAGAACAGTATGTGGCAGACTAAAATCAGATTA
>CAYPES010000127.1:0-3779 GCA_964409925.1 uncultured Clostridium sp.
ATTGTTACCGCCATATACTTCTCTTACTTGTCCGCCATTTACATTTACATTACTTGTAATGTTTTGACCGCCTTCATTGTTTCCACCATAAACTGCATATGCATAGCCTGATTTTATGGTTATATTACTTGTTGTAGTTTGACCACCTTTGTTGTTTCCTCCAAAGATTGTAAATCCTGTATTGGTATCTTGATAGCTGTTTCCATCATTTCCTTGTCCTTCAAAATTGTATGTTAGTCCAAATTCACTAGCAGAAACTGATGACATTAGATGCACATCTTTTATCTCGTAAGTTCCATTTGCAGGAAGAGAGTGTATTGTACCTGTAGTCCATCTACTATCCTGTGTTATGGTATATTTTCCATTATCTTCTGTTATTAAGCTATCCGAGCTCCAGTTATCTAATAATTTTGAGCCTGACGCTTGTATAAAAGAGCTCCATTGATCTATTGTTGTATCTGTGTTGTTTGTATATTTAATGTTTACTGTTACATATGTTTCATATCCTGGATTTTGGTCTTTTCTCCATTGTTCTGCTTCAACAGCTGTATAATCAACCTCCATCTTTATTCCACCACTTGGAGCAGTAGTGTTACTTTCTAATGAAACATTACTTTCATTTACTGTGCCACTTTGGTTTGAACCTCCAAATGCATTTTCTATGTTTCCACCTTTAACTGTTACAAAAGTTGTTCTAACATCTGCTTGGTTTGCCCCTCCAAACACATTTGTTATTTTTCCATTGTTTATTATTACATTTGATGTTGTTGTATTTGCTTCATTTCCTCCACCAAATGCATTGTTTGTTGTTCCACCACTAATTGTAACATTTGATTTAACTGTAGTACCGCCAGCATTGTTACCACCGTAAACATTTCCCATTGTACCGCCAACCATACTTACATTACTTGTAGTAACAGTACCACTTGTATTTGAGCCTCCAAATACGCTAGTTGCTGTTCCACCATTTATTGTAACATTTGTAGTAGTAGCATCTGCAGATTTTCCACCACCAAATATATATGGAATTTCGTTTCCACTATTGTTTAGTGTAACTTCGGTGTTCTGCGTTGAAACTTGGTTTCCACCACCATATACTGCATCTGTTATGCTTGAGCCATTTATTGTAACATGAGTTTCTGGGCATGTTCCACCTTGGTTGTTTCCTCCAAATATGTCTCCTGCAGTTCCACCATTTGCATTAATTGTTGTAGTGTTTACTGTTCCAGATTGGTTGGACCCACCATATACTGCTGTTGTTGTTCCACCTGTAATTTCTATATATGTTGACTGGCTACCTGCTTGGTTTCCACCACCATATACATTGGTAGTTTCTCCGCCTTTTATATAAACGTTAGAATTTGTTACATCTGCAGATTTTCCTCCGCCATAAACATCGCTTGAGGTTCCGCCATTTATTGTTACATTTGATGTTCCTTCTAGTATTCCTACATTTCCACCACCATAAATGTCGGCTGTATGTGTTCCGCTGTTTACGTTTATGTTTGTGGTTCCAGAAGTTTTGGCAATGTTTCCTCCTCCAAATACATTAGTTGATAAATCTGCACTAACATTTACATTTACTGTTCCTGTAAACTTAGCCATATTTTCATACTGAGAAAGTCCCATTCCTGCACCATATATATTACCTATTATTTTTGGAGTTCCACTTATATTTATAGTAGATGTTCCTTCCATTTGCGCTAAATCTGGTTTGTTTGATGCTAAATCGTATCCTCTTCCTCCTCCATATATACTTCCATTTATGGTTGGTGAACCAGATATATTAATATTGCTACTTCCATATAGTGTTCCTGCATCTGTTTGTGTTGTGTCTGCAGTTAAATAGTTTGTATATCCATAACCCCCACCATATATATCTGCGTCAATTGTACCACCAGATATATTTATATTTACAACTGTATCTATTCCTTGTCCATAACTTTTATATGCATCTGTTGAATTTACACTATAGCCAGAAACTCCACCTGCTCCTGCACCATATATTGTTTGGCTTACAGTACCGCCAGATATATTTATATTAACTATTCCATAGAAATACGAATCGCAAACTATTGTAGAAGGGCTCCAGTAATCATCGGTTCCCATATTTCTTCCAAGGCAACCACCATACATTTCTGTTACTGATCCACCTGTCATATTAATTGTTGCATATCCTATAAATGTATTTATTGGATAGTTCCAATTATTGGGCCTATCACTAGAATCTCCAATGCTTGCACCAAGAAGACGTCCTATTTTTCCATTTTTTATATTTAGCTTAATATCTCCATACACATTTCCACATGCACTTCCACCAACTAGTAGATTAATATCATATGCATACGTTGATGATGTAGTACTATTTTTTATATCTATGTCTATTTCTGGAGAGTATAAATCATTTGTTAAAGATGAACCAATAAAATTGTGTGAAGTATACATCTCTAAGTTTTCTGCTCCAGTTGTTCCTGGGCTTCCACCTAATATAATTCTTCCATATGTTCCACTCTTTATTACTATTTTAGCATCATTTCTTGGAAGTGTTCTGTAATCATATCTAAGCCAGCCAGCAAATATGTGAAATGCTGGTGCAGTTCCAGATATTAATCCTTGGTTTGTGTTTGAATTGGCATAATTTTGCATTTTTACGCCTTCGCCCATTGTTAAACTGTAGCCTTGCAAATAGAAATATGTCTGGCTATTTCTACCATTAAGCGTTAAATACATAAATGTTGTGTTTCCATTTAGATATTTGTATGTATCGTATGCATTAAAATATAAAGATCCATTATAGTCTGTACCTTGATATTTTCCTGTAATTGTTACATTTTTTCTATAAGTTGTAGAATTTGATGTGTTCAAAAAGCTTGTATTAGAATAAGTTCCCATTAGTACAATTACATTTTCGTTTCTCGTAGTCTGACTATCGAATTTTCCGTACGCAGTTGATAAAGTTCTTACTGGGGTATTTGGTGTAAAGCCGTCATTTCTATCATTTCCATTGTTATAGCTACAATATATTACCGTTCTTGTACCATATTCAAATATTCCTTCTGCACTCATGTATGAATACTTGGTATTTGTAGCAACCACCTTGTATTGCATTCCATTCTCTAGGTTAGATATTTTATTTGTAGTTTCGCCTTCCATCTCTTCTTCGGCTTCTGCTATATCTAATTTATACCATTTATAGGTATAATCATTTAAGTTAAAGTTTTGGTCTGTAGTACCTGTTCCTTCTAGTCCTGCTGTTAGCACATTAGTCTGATTATTCATTTCAAAAGATATATGAATTTCTAGTTGAGGTATATCAAAACTAATCACAGTATAAGAACGTCCATTAGTTATTAAAACATCTACTGTGTGTCCTTCAGTCCAGCTAGATTCTATTGTAGCAATATTTCCTGTGATACTCTTGTCTAGAGTATCATCAATATACCAATTATATGTATAATTTCCCGTTTGAGCTAAATCATTTACAGTTATTATATATCTTGGGCTATCCTTTTCTACGGTTGCACTTAGCTCCGGAGTAAAGTAATATGCATCAGAGCCACTATCATAGTACCATTTCATATATTTTCCAGTTGCATTGTTGGTTGTATAGCTATTAAAACTTGATAATCTGTCAGATGTATTGTTTGTATACAAACCTTTGTTAACACCTTGAACATACCCCATGTCAAACTCCCAATAAATATTTGACGTAACACGAGATGATGATGTTCCAGATTGCTCATTATTTGAAAAAGCTACATTATTGGTGCTATAACTTG
>CAYPES010000128.1:0-3731 GCA_964409925.1 uncultured Clostridium sp.
CAAAGTATTAAATTGGTTTTCGTAGTTGTTTGAATCTCCAATACCTGTGTTTCCTCTAGAATATCCAAATATTGGTCCTGTAAAGCCATTAGTTGCATTTAATTCTCCTTTAAACAAGCAATTTACTGGCCACACAGCTTGATGCATAATTGATCCGATAATTCCTCCAACAGCATATTGTCCTGCAACGTAATAATATGTACCGTATCTATATGAGTAATACAATTGCATATCTAAATCTACATTCAAGTTTGAATAGCAATTTTCTATTGCATAACTCTTTCCACTTCCTGGTTTACTTGAAGAAGAACTAGAGTTAGTTGCGGTTCCAACTATACCTCCTACAAATATTTGAACACTATTTGTTCTTATCGTCATTGTATAATTGTCAATAACACTGCTATTATTTACAATTACGTTTTTAATTTCCGCATTATTATACATTGTTCCAGCTACAATACCAATATTATAACCTTTTGCGGTTGAATTGTTTCTTGTTTGACCATTTGCATTAAGTTCTATATTAACATTATCAATTTGCAAATTTTTTATAACTGTTTTATTATCACTATCTCCTATACTTCCAAAAATACCATATGTTGTTACAGATGTTGGAAGCTCTGATGGTAAAGATATTTTTGCATTTGCTATAGTATGTCCAGCACCATTAAATACTCCCTTAAAAGATTGCGTTAGATTTCCTATAGGCGTCCACTCTCTATTATTTAAGTTTATATCTGCTATTAATTCAAAGTATGTACCATCATAGCTTGTTCCTGCATTTACCTGGCTCGCCAAGTATGCTAATTCTTCAGCATTCATAATTAAATATGGAGAGTCTTCAGTTCCACTTCCAAATTTAAAGCCGGTTGCTGCACTTCCATCCCATACACTTGCTGTATCTAAGCTTAAAGAGTATGTAGATGCTCCATTAATTCCATCTTCTAGCAATACAGAATATGTTGAAAAACTATCAGCTGGAAAGCTAACAGTGTCATTTTTCGTTTGTACTCCTTGCACTTCTGTCGCATTTTCTTCATTATCTACATGTACAACTTTGTATCTTTGCTTGTCTTCATTTATCGAATCCAATCCAGAAATTGTTACTTTAACATTTGTATCAAAATCTGTTGGTTCATATTCCGTATCATTATATATAATTTTTATATCATAAGCTTTTTTAAATGAAATTTTATTTGAAAGCATATTTCCTATTGGTTTTTCAATCTCTTCAATGCTTACCATTCTAGCTTGAACTGATGAATTAATTGGCACGTAACCTTCTATCTTTATAGTGCTATCTTTTGTTCCATCATTGTCATCATCAACATCTGTCTGTATTATTTGATCATATAAAATTTGGTCATTTTTTGTTAATGTACAGTACACAGCTCTTAATTCTATCTGTTTTATTTCTGCTTCTTCATCTGTTAAATATAAATTATCTCCAGGAGCCTTTATAGTTGTGGTTTCCGATACAGTTACAGTATTATCTTCTTGAACTACATTCGCCTTTTCTATATTGCTTGAAATTTGAGAATTTCCCGTATTTACTGTATTGTTTGTTTCTTGTATATTCTCTGTTACTATATTTTCCGATATTTGAATGTTTTCTTTTTCATCAGCGATTTCATTTACTAGCTGTATATTTTCTTTTTCAAAAACATTATTATCTTGTTTATTTGCAAACGTTGCATCATTTAATTCCTGTATGTTTTCTTTTTTTTCTTGAGTATGAATTTCCTTTTCTTTAATAATATAACTATCTACTTTTTTATTGTTAATATACTCTGGTAAAACTACAAAATATCCACTACTTCCAGAATTTGATGCTTCTAAGCTAATTTGTTCTACATCTAATTTTCCTTCATTGTCAATAATGCTGGCGGCTACATCTATAATTTTGTTAGCTCTAGAATTTCTAAAAGCTACAATTTCAAAGATTACCAGCATTATTAAAGATATTAATATGAATATTCTTTTTTTATTTATATGTTTTTCTCCATATATTTTTTATTTTGTTATTTTATTAAAATCACAAATAAATTTCATTTCACTTAAGTCAATTTTGCTTTTCTGTATATAATAATTATTTTTTATCTTTTGTAGAGTGTCTATTAATGTATCCAAATTTTCTGGCTTGATGTCCTCTTTATCAATTGTAAAATTTAATAATTTGTATCTGTCTGAAATCATTATTGGAATATTTTTTTCTTCTAATATTGCAATGTTTTTTATTATTATGTTGTTAGGGTTGTCCAAAAATTCTTTTAGATCTTTTATTTCCGTGTCAATTTCCTCCATTGCTATATTTCTATTATTTGCAATAATGCATTCCGTTAAATAATTGTTGAATTGGCTTGCGAATTTAAGTACATCACATATTGTTGAGTTATCCGATAGATTGTATACTATTTTTGTATACACTTCATCATTTTCTAATTGCTTATATAATTCTTTTATTTCTAATATCATTGCATTGTATTCAGCTGTCTGTTTTTCTTTTTTGTCTTTCTTTTCTTGTTTTCCAAATAATCCTTTTCCATTAATCTTATTATTCAATTTGGCAAGTTTCTTTTCCTTTATTGCAATCTCTTTTCTAGTTGTATTAAAAGCATTTTTATGTTGCTCTTTTTCTTGATATTTTTTCTTTATGTCTTCAAATATATATTGAAACTTCAAATAATTTTTATATTCAAGCAAGTTATTTAAAAACTTAATTGAATTTTGATTTATTTCTTCCATTTCTTTTTCAGGAGCTTCCTCTATAAAGTTTTGTGGGACAAGTTTTATATACTCGTCTTTTATTTTATCTGGTTCATAATCTTTACTACTTAGCTCTCCATTTAAGAAACTATTTATTAATAAATACCTATCTGAGCATACATCTTCTTCATACTTTTTTTGTAAGCTATTATATTTATCTTCTATTTCGTTAGGTTTTAAGTTTAAATTTTTAAATAGCTCATTTTTCTTATTTTCATAATATTTATCAATATTCTTCTGGTTCT
This sequence comes from uncultured Clostridium sp., assembly GCA_964409925.1. Classification (GTDB taxonomy): domain Bacteria; phylum Bacillota; class Clostridia; order TANB77; family CAG-508; genus CAG-245. The sequence continues at coordinate 3,012 of CAYPES010000128.1, forward strand.
TCAAATATAAATATCTAAGGTTTAATTCTATGTGTATAATTAAATCTGGACATTTCCAATATATTTCTTCAAATTTATTTTTTACAGTTTTTGAATTTATGTTCTGAATTTCAGTAAAAAAAGTATTCATATATTCATGAACATAAATGCTATAATCAAAGTCGTCTGCAGTTAGTTCAACCCCTACCTCTTTAAACTTTTTTATACACTCTAATATTTCTATATTTACGCTTTCAAGATTTTCTTTATAAAATTTTCCTAGTTTATAAATTCTCTTGTCTATGCCCATTTTTTCATATGATGTTTTAGATGTATCGATTATGTCCAATAGATTGCGAATTTCTTGGATTTCTGTCTTTTCTTTATCTATTTCCTTATTCTTTTTTACTGATGTTATTTTCTTGTATCTTTTTTTCATCTCTTCATATACATCTGTCGCAATCTGCTCATAACCTTGCTTTAGTTCTTGTACATATTTAACATATTTTGCAATATTCTTCTTGTTATTTTGAGGCATGGTAGATAAAACTTCTTTATCAGTTTCAATTTTTTCTAATATTTTATTCATTTGATTCTCCTAATTTTTCTGCATCTTTTTCTTGTTTATCCAAGAATTTTAGAAATGCAGTTATTTTATCGTATATTTCAACTAATTCATTTGAGTCTGTTTGGTTTAAGTTCATTTATATATAATCCTCCCATTGTGTTAATAGTATCACA